>JAICHE010000072.1 GCA_025922755.1 Nitrososphaeraceae archaeon | reverse complement strand
CTTACCGAATCTGATGTTGCTGGATACAGCCAATCAGGACAATGGGTTTGTACTGGTGATGGCGTACAAAACGGCGCGCAAATCACACTAGCTCCTGGTGAAAACGCAACATGTACTGTCATCAATGACGACAATGCACCATACCTAAAATTAGTTAAAGAAGTCATAAATGATGATGGTGGAAACAAGACTGCTGGAAACTGGACACTGTTTGCCAAAGCAAGTAATCCTTCCAATAGTTCCAATGACTTTAGCAATTTAGGTGATGCTGGTGTCTTGACCAAAGTCTTTGCAAATGTCGCTTACAACATTACTGAGTCTGCTGTTGATGGATATGTCTTTGATGGTTGGGAATGTGTAGATGATAACACAAACAGTACCATCTCTACAAGTGACCAAGTAACCTTGAATCTTGGCCAAAACGTAACTTGTACAGTTACAAATGATGATGTCCCAGCATTTCTCAAAATAATTAAAAACACTACTGATGACTCATTTGACTCTCACAACTTCAAATTCCAATTCTTGGTTACTGATGCAAATGGAGATACAACAGTAGAAAATGTCATTGTTCCCGCAGGAGATCATATGGGAATGTCTGATATTATTTTAGTTCCTTCAGGAAGCCTCAATGTAACTGAATTTGATTATACTAATTGGTCCATTCTAAATGCAAAATGTGATGTATGGAATTTGGATTCTGCATCTACTAAAGAAAATCCAATAAAGAGTACATTGAATGGAACTCAATTTGATCCTGCTAACTTGAATCTTGAAGCATTCCAACTTGCTGAATGTACCTTTGTTAATTGGAATCCTCATGGGTTCATTACCGGTGGTGGTAGAGTAGACGTTCCTGCTGGTAATTTGACTGATATACAAACTGGGGAACCAATTGAGAAGATAACTCATGGATTTGAACTTCATTGTAATGTAAACTCTGGTCCAAACAACTTTGAGGTTAACTGGAATGGAAACAAGTTCCATTTGGAAGAACTTGAACGAGCTGGTTGCTTTGATGATGACAGTGTAAATGAACCTCCACCAACAGGCAAGGGTAAAAACAAACCAACACTTGATGTCTATCATGGAGAAGGATGGGGACGATATAACGGTGAGTGTGGTGCATTTGCTTCATGGACAATAGATGACAATAGTGAACCTGGAAAGGCTGATCAAATAATTGCTCTGGTAATCTATGCTAATGCAAACGCAACAGAACCAGTATTTGAATTCAACAAGGAGGATCTCGGTATAATGAATACATCAAAATCAGGAACTTGGAAAAATCCAGGAGATGACTCTGATGAACCTTGGCTTGATCTAGCCTCAGGCAATCATCAATGGGTGCCACATCCAGCAAAAGCTCATGGTCCAACGCATACCACTCCTTGTCCAGAAATAACGAACAATACATCAACAAATGGACCTGACCCAATGATAGTAAACCAAACATCCACATTAACAGTAATAGACAATGATCTTGATGGATTATCTACAATAAATGAAATACTAGGTACTTTTTCATTTACTACAGATCCATTTTCATCTGACACAGACAACGATGGGTTATCTGACACCGATGAAATAGTAACATATGGAACAGATCCTACCATTCCTGATGTTGATTTTGATGGTTTGTTAGATGGCGATGAAATAATTTATGGTACAAATCAATTCATTCCGGATTCTGACGCTGATGGATTGTTCGACGGTGCAGAAGTTAACACCTATGGCACAGACCCACTAGCTGCAGACACTGACGCTGATGGATTGTTCGACGGTGCAGAAGTTAACACCTATGGCACAGACCCACTAGCTGCAGACACTGACGCTGATGGATTATCAGATAATGATGAGCTTAACACCTATGGCACAGACCCACTAGCTGCAGACACTGATGGCGGAGGAGTAGATGACGGAGTGGAAGTTCTTAACGGATTAAACCCATTAAAACATGCAGATGATAAATTCCTCTGATTAAATTTTGAATTTTTATTAATTTTCTTTCATTGTGTAATGGCAGATAAATTACAATTCCAATCTGGTTGGTTCTTCATAATGCCATAAATTTAGCATCTTGTTATTTGATACACTGGATATGAATACTTGAGACCAATAGAAAATCCATTTCTTTGAGAATATCTGTAATCTTTGATGTGCTTTACGTTTTGATAAAAATCTCCTCCGATAACTATTCCATTGGTTTCTGCAATATGATTTATTTTTGTACACATGTTCACTGGTGGTCCAATTAGATCAGGGGTTGATGAGTTGTTTGAATTCATTATTACCACCTTACCATAGTCAAGACTTATTCTGTAATTCATTTTTGGCAATTTTTCATTCTTCAAAATTTCATTGATTTTTTCGTGTTCTTCCTTCATTGCAAAAGCGCTTTCAATACAACTAGTTAATGCAAACTGAGTTGCCCTTGATGATTCTGGGAAATAATAAAGCAGGCTATCTCCTTGATTTTTTATCACTTTTCCTCCAAATCGAGGTAGAATTTTAGCCATGGAATTTAAAAAAATTTCATAATATCTACACCATTCAAATTCATTCATTTCAGCAGAAATCTTTGTGGAATTTACCATATCTACAATTCCAATACAATAATTTTTTGCTAATCCAGAAAATGCTACCAAATAATCTACAGTATTCATTTTTTGACTTCCGGTGGATTGGTCGTTTGAACTGTTTTTCAAATTTAATTTCTCTTTATCTTTATCCACCATCATTTCCTCGATCATCACAAAACTTTGGTGTGCATGAAAGATATTTTACATTAAGCTGCAATGTAGAATTTTAAGCTAAATCTTAGAGCAATTATTGAATATTCTTGTTTCTTATTTTTTGTAATGATAAAATCTTACACGTCATGTGTCACTTGCTTTGGTTGTGGTTTCAAACAAGCCGTTATTTTGCATGAGTCAAGGTATAATGGTTTGAGAGGTTTTTGTCCAAGATGCGACGGAAATTGGCCTGAATCTTAACCTAGAAAAAAATTAACATGTAAAAATATTTCCATGGTTATTTTACTTTTCAAAAAACATCTCAAACTTTAAAGAAGTTGATGAATTAAATTGAATTAACGTTTTGTGGGTTCTTGGGAATTTTATATTATATTTTAGTTGGGCTGTGATTTGATTTTTTGCATCAAAATTTTTCCCAAACGTCTTCCAATCTTTCTACCAAAATAGCATCCTACTATTCCCACAACCATTCCACCCAATGAATAAAGAGATATTTCAAGAGGTGCCGAATTTACAAGTAGCAAAGGCCACACACTCATTCCGGTAATTGCTCCGATTTCTAATCCTATGATTTCTTTTCCTAAAATCTTCCCTATCCCCCATCCAATAATTAAGCCGGGAATCGCCACTGCTAAAGACATCAGGTAAACAAGATTAATTGACTTTGATATGCTATAGATGCTAGTCAGTGAATCATCAAAATAATAATTTCCTGAAACAATGTTCTCCAAGAAGATGTTTCCTATGGAAAAATAACCTAAAGGGCCTAAAAGTAAAATTCCGCAAATTCCAAAGATTGAGACTAGATTTATCTTATCTTTTCCCTTGAAAGAAAGATGTGAAAGCATAAAGGATTCATTTTTGAATAACTAATAACATTCTGTTCAAAGTTTTGAACAAAAATAGTTTTAACCAAAATCAACTCAATTTTGTATCTAGTTTCGATAATCTATTTTTGGATAGAGTTCCTTATTGAAATATTATACAAATATTGATATTGTAATGAGATTTTTATCCGCTATCTTGCCCAATTACGATAGTTGAGACAAACACTCCGCCATTTGTAGTTGTTATTTTGAACTGTATGTCTCTAGAAGTATTAAATGATTGATCTAAATCTACAAGGATTGTTATTGTTTGACCTGGCTGAATAGTTGGCGCAGGTTTTTCAAGCAAGTCTCCATTCTTTGTTCCGTCATGTCCTGTTAAAATCACATACTCTCCAGGTTGAGGTTTTGTTAAGCCATGATCCCACTTGCCAATTCCAAAAGGAGGGGGAATGACAGTATAAGCTGTATAGTCATATACCGTACCGGAAATTCTAATTTCTGAAATGAACACTTGAGTCACTCCCTTGTTCTGTAAATAAACTGCTATCCTTTCGCTTTCACTCTTAACGCCATCAGATACGCCACAGCAATCATCTGGCAAAATATCTATCCCGTCATGAGCTTTGACTTGTGGTACATCTCTTGCATCATATCCTACAATCTTGATATATTCCACTGAGGGATTTGCACTTACTTGACTATCACCAAAAAACTCTTGAGCAAAAACAAAAATCATACTTCCGCCAACAACTGCGATTGCAACAAGCAAAAGAGTTGCAATTATTGGGGATACTCCTCTTCGTTTATGGTTCTTTGTGGTATCTACAGTTTTCGAACACTGCCTAATTTTATCAAATAAATTCAACCCCTCTCCTGCCCAAGTTTCTTATGGTGATATTTTATTTAAAATTAATCCTAAAATTTTTTGGAGATAGGCTCAAATATTTTATGAATTGACTATCTTTCTTAATTGGGTTTTTCATTAGTCATTTTAAAAATAAATTCTAAATCACAAAAAGGATCAAATGGTTGTTAGAACATTAGTTTAATTTTCAGGTCCAAAATTTTTTAAAGACAAATAATTTGAGAAATTTAAATTGATTTTATGATAATCCGTGGTGATAATTAGCTCTATCTTTAATTCATTGACATTACCAAATTATCTTAATGACACGGGCGATTTATGCAATAGTGGCTTCTGCAATAATGCTACTAGGAACCTTTGCAATGGCGTTGCCATACCAAGAAGCAAACGCTTCACATGGCGGAGTCTGGGTAAATGTTGTAGTTTTTAAAAGTGGCATAGGATTTGCAAATTACGAAGTTAATCAAGTTTGTGCAGGAACTGTTTGTAATGTAACCGTAGAATTGCCCAATAGAGATGAAAATCGTTTTAATAGATTCTGTGGAAGCGATACACAAACAGTTGTTATACCTGGCGATACTGACGGCAACGAACAAGAAGTTTGTCAAGGTAATGGACCATGGGATGTCGCAATCATAACAAGAACTACCAATGGAATTAATTCCAATATTGTAGTACACGAAGCCGATGTCACAATAAATGTGACTGTCATCTAATTTTTTATTTTTTCCCCACAACCAATTTTAAAGTTATGAACGTATGAAATAGACCTGATGGGTACCGGCAAAATTTGGTGTGATTTTGCGATCCAAAATTTTTCGTATTGCTACGATGATGTCATGAGTGTATGAAACACTTAGCACACACATGTTCTTATCAACAAATAATTTTGTAGGAGTTCAATGAAAAAACTAACGACATTAGCAGCGATCACTCTGGTCGCAGCAGTGATAGGAATGGGTTTGACTGGACCCGCAATGGCAGCACAACAAGACAAAGTTGAGTTATGCCATGTTACGGGTAGTCAAACAAATCCAATCGTCCTGATCGAAGTTTCTGGAAATTCTCTGGATGCACATTTGGCACATGGTGATTTTTCACCAACAAACAATGGTATTGATGACGAATCAATTCAATGCGCACAAGATTTCATCATTGATGCAGATGGGATTGCTACTCCTTTAAGAGGAATAAGCCCAGCAACAGTGACTGTATTTGCTGGAGCTAATTTAACATCCTTCCCAAGTGCTAGTTCAGAGGGACTTGACTGGTTCGATAATGATGCTGATGGGGCATGGACAATTGGTGTAGATGCAATCCATATTGAACGTAATCCAAATGGAGCATGTCCAACTGCAATTCCAAACGCTTCTCATGAGGTAGGTTTTGATTGTGTCCTAGTAGATGTGGGCAATAATCTAGTTAATGGTCAACCCGTAGACTGTGACCTTGAGAATGGTTTTGCTTGTAGTGCAGCAGAACTTGCAGCATTCAAGTACCATGATGCAAACGGTAATGGACATTATGATCTAGGTGAAGACCTCGTCTTAGATACAAACAACGACGGAATATTCAACTAAGAACTACGCTCTTCTTTTTTATTTTTTAATTTGAGTTTCTAAAAATTAATTTTAAAAGTATGAAAGTATGAAATGGACCGGATGGGATTTGAACCCACGACCTTTGCGGGATTTTCTCCTTACGCAGTGTGAGTGCGTCATCCAAACCAAACTAGACGACCGGTCCAATAATTTTACAATGAAGGGTGCTTTTTTGTCT
>JAICHE010000071.1 GCA_025922755.1 Nitrososphaeraceae archaeon | reverse complement strand
TAAGGTAGTCTCATTGCATTAATTGTGACAACTTTTTCTAGTTTTAAAATACAAATTAAATCAAAAAATATTCTAAATATTTTAACAGACAACAGAACGGTCTGTTATCCAAACAAATTTGAACTTTTCAGCATCAACGTATCTTTCTAGATGTTTTGTGGAGCAAAGGAACTTCTTAATACATAGTGTTGCCTATTTTTATTGATGAGTTTTTTGAATGATTATACTTGCATCTTCAATTATGATGGAAAATTTCAAATTGTAAATATCTATTCCATCACGGAGAAAATTCACATGAAGTGTGAATTCTAAAAATGTGGATAGGTAGTTTAGACCTAAATCAAAAGAGATTGATTTATTCTTCATATGTTGTATTTCTTATTTTGTCAGTCCCAATGCTTGTTATTGGTGGTTCAGACACCTATGCTTTTGCTGAGGAAGTGCAAACAAAAACAAATCTAATTCTAGGTGGTCACCACACCGGATCAATGATTAAAACCGAAACGGTTTCATCGGATGGCTCTATTTGGGTTCTTTTGACCATTACAGAACCTGTAAAAGGTGAACGTATGGGTGTTAATCTATCGTTTACTGATAAGGATGGGAAACTTTTACAGCATGTCAACTATGATATCATGATAACTCAAAACGACAAAGTAATTTTATCGGAGACTATGATCCATCAACATGTTGGTATTGGAAATCATCTAACCGAAGCCCAATTAACTGATGACAGCGTCAATGTCCAAATTACCTTACAAGGGGTAGGACTTTACCCTCCATTTTCTGGCCCACAAGGTGAAGTTATCCATGTTATGGGAACATTTGTGATTCCCGAATTCGGCGCCATTGTACCAGTTATTTTAGGAATAGCAATCACTACCTTGGTAATCATGAGTACAAAAAACAAACTTTCATTCATTCCAAATATCTCCAAATAAAGATTCTAACATTATATAATTTCGTTTTTTTATAAAACAGAATTTGATAAAGAAGAAAATTACTGCAACAACTGGTTTTGTAAAACATTCACAATGAAAAAATAACAGAATTAATTCCTTAATCCATTCTAAGACACATTAGACGCTTTATTAGTGAGATGCGTGTATTATAATTGATGAATTTTTTGAATTTAGTTCAATTTAGAGGAATAGAATCTCGAGTCTGTCGGGACTCATTTTTTGAATGATTATACATGCACCTGTAATTGCGGATGCAAAAATTCAACATGCGAGTATTTTTGTCGTTCATGCCGGAAAGATTTGTGTAGAATTGAAGTTAAAGCGGCGATGACATAATTGTTAAAATCAAAAAACAGAATAAAAGATAATTTATCATATCTTGTAATGCTGTCAACTTTGATAGGATTTTCTATAATGATTGTATATTTTGGGTTGGAACGATGAATTGTAAGTTTTGTAAAAAAGAACTTCAAAACAAAACAAAAGAGTTTTGTACTTTTGATTGTTTACAAAGTTTTACAATTCCAGGATCGCAATAGAAATATCGTGACAATACCAAAAGAAATCCAAGATCTGCTTGAGGAGCAAATAGATTTAATGATTACACAATGCAAAGCCTATTTACCGTTCATAAAATGTGCGTTTCCTTATTCAAAAAATCCTAATGATGCATTCTACAATCTTATTGTAGGGAGTGCAGTGTTAGTTTTTGTAAATCAGTACGCCATGAGATCGAAGTTTCCCACAGCTGAAGATTTTGCAGAGTTTGGAAAAATCACCTTAAAGCATAGAGAATTAATTGATAAATTTATAGAATAATTATTTACTTTTCATCGTGATTCATTTTCCTGGAGTTTGTTATAGTCTAACATTATTTTTGGTAATTTATCCTCAGGATTTATGGTTATTTTGTGTTTCTCACAAAAAAGAAAATAGTTTGGCCAATTCTTCTTTGCAGTTTTAAGAAAATCTTCGCCTACTAAATGGTCATACCAATCAATTATGTTCAAACCATAAGCAAAGAATCTTTCAAGATATTCAGCAATACCACGAGGAATTTTACCATTAATGTCCAAAAATGCAATTTCGTCTACTGTGTTTAGATAGTCATTTGCATATCGTTCGCAATCTTCTGTTGTTTTAAGAACAGAGTTTTTGTTTAGACGAGTTGTTAAATCTTCTTGGAATCCACGTAACAGTTGAGAATATGTTGCCTTGGTGTTTTCATGTATGTTCTTCCATGTGATAATTACCATTGATGCAAGAATTGTTGCCGTTGCAGAACTAACTATTATTGCAATGAGTGATAGGTCAATATTTTGAGAAATTTGTAAGACTATGTTTTCTAAATTAAAATACATACTATCCTTACCAATTCTTGTTTATTATATTCTGGGTAGAATTCTCAAAAAATGTTGCAACTTATACCTTACGTCAATCTAACTTGATATCTCCATTGTACAGATAGAAGAGCAAGTAGACTTGTTAAACAAGCTATGAAATTCTCTTCCACAATGGATACAATTTTTAAAATTCATTGGTCTACTATACTATACACCTTCATGGTACTTAAGGGTCCATTTGAGATTTTTAGATAAATCAAGTTTGGTGTCTGCCCCTACAATTGTTTCGATAATCATACGAGTAAAATCAAAAAATGAAAAATCTATTTTGATTTTATATAGACTTAATACAGATTATCGCCTTAGATAGTGATGTCAAATTTATCCATTAAAAAAAATCAGGATTTATCTAATTCCAAGATTTTCACAACAAAGAACCCCCTTGTAGAAACTATGAGGCAGAGCTTTGAATTTTGGCACACGACTTTTGATGAATCTCCCATAAACATATCGCTAGTTTGGAAAAAGGCCACAGAGTCTAACTTTGAAATCATGAAAAAAATTGAAGAGGGGTGGAGAGGAAACAAAAACCAAAATGCAAATATTCCCATCACACGTTTCTTGCAATTCTGGTCAATCGCAATAAGAGAATCTGATTTTGAAAAAGCAAAGATGGAAATGCAAGAGTGCCAGGAATTATGGAAAAATATAACTGATGTACAATTTAAGATATATGTTGAAGTTTTAAATTTGTTAGAAACATATTGGAAGAATATACAAGATAAAGCAATCGAGTAACACAATTCAAACATTTTTCAAAAAATTTGACAGAATTATTTTTGGGAAATGATCTTGCCCAAAACAAAACCAGAAGAATTATGCAATTTTTGTCATTGCGCAAATTGTAGGTTAGATCATGACCATTGTATACATAGAATAGGAAAACTAATCTAATGATATTTGATAATGTTTTGTTGTAGAAAGTATCGAACTAAAACCAAGATACCACAATTGGGTTTAGAGATTATTTTTCCTCTCGTAACATCTTAGATACCACTGGAACATTCAATACCAGATGTAGGCAATCTGGATTGAGCAGTCTTGCAATTATCCTGAGTCATACTCCACAAAAAGTATTTTTTTTTTGAAAGAGTAAACCGACATAGAATCTATGATCTAATTTATGTATAATGAAAAAGTTCCTAAGTACATGGTAAGAGGGAAAGTAACAGATGGGGAGAAAGAAGAACAGGAAAAACAACAAAAAATGAGGGCAAAAATGTCAAGGGCATCTCGAAGAAGCGGAAAAATTACTAAAAAAGAAGGAAAGGTTACCAAAGCAAAGGCAAAAACAGAGACGCCAAGAGGACAAAAGAAAATTGCAACAGTAAAAAAATCACGTTATTGAAAATCTCTAGTTTTTTGAATTTGTTTTTTGAGAAAAATAACTTCTTCCTTATATTTGGCAAATTAGTATAGTGATCATTCATTAAGATAAAGAAAGATGGATACTCTTTCTTTTTCAAATTTGAAATTAATCAGGAGGTAAAAAATCATAAAAAAAATCCATATGGCTTTAATCACATTTGTAACCTTTGTTGCAGCCATGTTTGTTAACAGTTACATCCCTCCAAATTATGATATTATTGAGCCTCAGGAATTAGAGGTAAATTTTGAGGAAAAACTAGGGATTTTAAATGAAAAATTGAAAAAGTGTAGTGGTGAGAAGAACCCACGATTAGTTGCAGAATGCCAATATCCCATTAAAAATGAAATTGAAAAATTAGAGTTTAAGCAAAAATCACAGGTATTTGTGGTGGGGCCAATTGCATATTATTATTCAGGAGGAGAGGTTGAAGTCTCTGACAGACAGGTTGCAGTTGTTAATATCAGAATGTTGGCTGAAAATATTGGTTCATCTGATACCGTATTGCTTCATTGCGGTGGTGCGTCCTCTTGCAACTATCATATTTGGAATGGTGAGAAAGAATTCATACACTCTTCGCATGATTTTGCTGCTGGAAATGTAGGAATTCCTGCTGGACAGTCAAAATTCTTCAATATTTTGTTTGGACCTGCCCAAGGATATGGAAACTATGATAATTTCGAATATGATCCTTCAATGGAATATGTTCTTAGAATAGATGAACCATTTGGAAGCGCAAATATCCCACTTGATTTAAGTTTGAAAATCAAGTGATTGAAATTATTTTCTTTGTAATTCTTTTTTATATGAATTCTGAAGCAAGATAGGAGTTATGAATATGGTTGCCAAAATAACCAAAACTATTGTAGAATAAATTACAGCATCAAATACTCCAGCGGATAATCCGACACCAATCGTGATAAATGCTACTTCTCCTCTGCCAACCATCCCATACCCAATACGCAATCCCTTGGATCTGTTTTTTAGCATAAATATTGATGGCACCCCACAACCGATAATTTTACTAAAAACGGCTACAGCCAAAATTACGATAAAGAAAACTAAATTCATTTCATTGATTTGAACAAGATTAACATGGGCACCGATAATCACAAAAAATAAGGGTTCTACTATTACCTTCAGCCTACCGACAAATTCCTTTACCTGGCCTGCAAGTTTTGATCCTGCAAGGCCCATCCCTGCAGCAAATGCACCGACAATGGGATTCAATCCTACAGTTGAAGCAATAGCTGCAAATCCAAACGCCGAGCCCAGGGATGCTGCCTCTTTGGCCCCTCTTGCTTCCAAAGAGGAAGGTTTTGTCATAGCTACACTGTGAACTATCTTGGGGAGCAAAAACACTGCCCCCATTAAAATTAAAAACCAAAGACCGATATCTTTTGCAATGGTGACAGCTATTGATTCAACACTTGGCAGTGAATGAAGAGCAATTAGTGAAATTATGGCTGAAAGTACAGCTAATCCAAGTATGTCATCTAAAACTGCAGCATTTACCAAAATATTTCCTTCCTCTGATTTCTCCTTTCTGATCTCCTCGAGAATTGTTACTGCAACTACGATACTGGTTGCACTTAATGCTGCACCGATAATCACAGACACCATCCAATCAAAACCAAACAGAACAGAAACATAATACCCGGAGGCTAGCGGAACTATAACTCCCATGATTCCCACCACAGCAGACTTGTACCCTGCTTTTATCAAATTATGAAATGTAAAGTGGAGTCCAGCTGAGAACAAAATAATAATTCCCGAAATCTGCCAAAGAGATAACATTACATCATTTAGAACCACTATGGGATTCTCAAAGAAGGGGATTATGCCTCCTAGTGCAAAAGGTCCTAAAAGTACTCCAGCTAAAACAAACCCTACAATTTCTGAAATTTTGAAATGTTTAAAGATCCTACCAAATAGCATAGCAGGTAAAATCAAAAAGAGTATTCCAACAATTGTTGGTATTACATCAAATTCTGTAACCATACTGTTAACGAAATTATTGACTTAATAAAAAATAACTATGAATAGTAGAGCCCATAAATTGAAGTCGGCATAAAAAAGTACTCACTATTTTTGAGATTTTTTATTGACCATGTCATGTTACCACCAATACAGGAATTTTTGAATTCTGTACTAGTGCATTTGAAACACTTCCTAATGATGGGCCTGTAATTTTTGTAACTCCCCTTCTCCCCATAATTACCATATCGAATTTTTTGTTTTTCATAAAATCCAAAATTTCTTCAGAAGGATTTCCATAAAGAATTTTCTCTTTGAGGATGATGTCTCTTCTTGATGCATCCCTCTCTATTTCATTGAAATTTTTTTTCACATGATTAATTATGGATTTCTTATATGGTTCAACTATTTTGGCCATAGCCTTATGGTAGGAGATCACCTGTACCACTGTTATGGTTGCATCTGTTAACTCTGCCAAGGAAAATGCTTTTGCCAAAGCTCTTTTGGAATTTTGAGAATCATCATAGGGAACTAAAATAGTTCCAAATACTTTTGCCAT
>JAICHE010000070.1 GCA_025922755.1 Nitrososphaeraceae archaeon | reverse complement strand
GAAAATATAATCATAATATTCAACCTCAACGATATTTTACACAATGCTAAAAGAGTTAAACTAGGATAATTCACAAATACCTATTTTCAGTAAGGACATAACCGAAAGAAACACTAGAATAGACAAATACGATAAAAGGACCATGAAGATTGCCTGTAGTTTAGGCTCATTATTAACAATTGATCAAGTATTAGAATGCTCGGAGATTTTATCAAAAACATCAATCGATACCATATGGATTCCTGAAACATGGGGAATGGAAAATTTTTCTATGCTAAGCATGGTTGCTCAAAAAGCTACAAAACCTACTATAGGTTCCTCAATCATCAATATTTTTTCTCGCAGTCCAGCATCAATTTCTATGGGAGCCGTTACAGTAGACACCATATCAAATGGTAGATTGATTTTAGGGCTAGGAACAAGTAGCCCTCCAATTGTAGAAGATTTCCATGGAATGAAGTTTGAAAATCCTGTTGGAAGAATGAGAGAGTATGTAGAAATCATAAAATTAATTTCATCAGGAAAATCTGTAAATTATACTGGAAAAAATTTCCAATTAAAAAATTTTAAACTGTTAATAAAACCCAAAAGGGAAAAAATTCCAATTTATCTTGCAGCAGTTAATAAAAAAATGGTCGAATTAACTTGGGACATTGCAGATGGCGTGATTTTTTATCTACGACCTCTAGATGAAATGAAAAAAACCATACAAACAATGCAAGAAAAACGAAAAATTGAAGTTGCCTGTCAAATGATAACTTGTGTTTCTGAGGATTCTGAAGTTGCAGTAGATAGATCTAAAAAAACACTTGCGTTTTACATAGCAGTTGGAAAAATATACCGAGAGTTCCTTGCAAAAAATGGATTTACAAAAGAAACTGACAATATTTATGAAGAATTCAAAAAAACAGGTTTACAATCCATTCACGAATTAGTTACAGACAACATGATAAATTCCCTAACAATATCAGGAGAGCCAGATGCCTGTAAAAAGCAATTAAAAAAAGTAAGAGAAACAGGCATAGATTTGCCAATCATTCAATTTAATCCGGTGGGGGATGTTATCAACTCATTTAGATTATTTTCAAAAACATTTTTTGAGGAAGAATAATGACAAGAGTTGCAATTGCAGGATTTGGAATTACAAAATTTTCAAAAGAAGATGTCAAAATTGAATCAGTTTTAATGAATGCAACACGAGATTTGTTTTCAAATACTCCTAATCTAACTCAAAAAGATATTGACGGTGTTTTGGTTTCAAGCAATAGCAATTCAAAATATCTTTCAGCAATTTTATCTGAAATTGTTGGAATTCAACCAAGCATTGCCCACTCAGTTGAAAGCTTATGTAATTCAGGTACAAATTCAATTGTTTCTGCATATTCCTACATATCATCAGGACTGGCCGATGTTATTTTGGTATCAGGTGCAGAAAGATATGATAGTCCCGGTCAAGTTTTAGAATGGGACAAACTGAGAGGGGAATTCAAGCACCCTATTTTTTGGGCATCATTATTTTCAAAATCATATAAAAGAAAATACAGAATAACAGATGAAGCGCTAGCTTTGGTATCAGTAAAAAATCACAAACAGGCAGTTAACAACCCTTATGCGCTATCTCAGAAAGAATTTTCAATTGAAGATGTTTTGACCTCAAAAAAACTAACAGAAGATTTACGATTACTTGATTGTTCTAGGCCATGTACGGGCGGGGCTTCAATTTTATTAGTATCTGAAAATTACTGCAAAAATTTTACTGATTCTCCAATATGGATTTCAGGGTTGGGGCAAAAAACGACATCAGCAAGTTTTACAAAAAATCTCACATTTGACAATATGGAATCCACAAAAATAGCAGCAACCAAGGCATACGAAATGTCAAACCACAAATCAAAAGATATCGATGTGATTGAACTTCATGATGCCTTTTCAGTGTGTGAACCTATGGCCTTGGAGTCTTTAGGAATGGTTGATCAGGGCAAAGGAACAGAGATGGTAAAAGAAGCATATCAGACTGGAAATGCAAAAATCAATCCACGTGGAGGCCTGATTGGTTCAGGACATCCCCTTGGGGCAACAGGGATAGCTCAAACAATTGAAATTGTACAACAATTGCAGTTAGAGGCAGGAAAACGTCAAGTAGACAATCCAAAAGTAGGTTTAGTTCATAACATGTCTGCAGCAGCTACGTCATCGACAGTTTTGGTGTTAGAAAGTTGAATTTTGATTCAGAGTTAAAAAAAGGAAACTTGATTGTTTCTGAGTGTATTAATTGTAAGAAAATTACATGGCCACCCTCAGAATTTTGTAATCAATGTCTTAAGAGAACATCTTGGAGAAAATGCTCAAATCAGGGCAAGATAATTGAATTCTCTAAACAAAATGACACCTGTTTTGGAATAATTGAATTTGAAAAAAGTTTTAGAATAATGGGAACAATAGTTGAAGGAGTTCCAGATATTAACAAAACAGTCGAAGTTCTAGATTGTGGAATTTCAGACAATGATTATTATCTAAAAATGAAGGTTGTTGAATGACTGTAAATAACCATGTCCGATGATCTCAGAAAGTTGAAAACTCAACAATCACCGGGATTCAAAAATGAATCAGATGAAAATTAATTTTGTGTTTTTTATTTTTTGTGCTCTCTTTAGAATTATAAAAAATTAGAGTCGAGGGTAATGTCATTATTACCTACTCTTCTATATCTTGAAAGGATCAAAATGAATCGTGAAAACAAAAGTAAAATCACTTACAATTTTAAAAAATAAAGACAAAATAAAATCTAAAAATCATAGAAAGGCAGTACGAACCAGAAGACAGCGAGGATACCACTGGGAAGATACAATTGTAAAACGTTTCAATTCTGCAGATAAATGGAACGCATTTAGACTAGGATCTCCAAGTACAGCCCTTCCAGATGTTTTGGCTGTAAATAATGATGAAAGCATCATTTTTACAATTGAGGCCAAATCAGGGACCACAAACTCCCTTCCAGTACCAAGAGACCAAATCGAAAGGTGTCTAAAATGGATTAATATTTTTGAAATTTATAATACCCAAAAGGTAATACTTGCTTTCAAATTTCTTTCAAAGAAAAGGATTGGATTGGGAATGTATGAAAATAGAGAATTAAGAGAATTCTACAAGGTTTGGGATACATCTATTCCAATTTCAAATTGTTCTTGCAGTTATGAAGGAAAAGTTTTCGCTCAAATTAACGGAAAAAGACAAGAAATCCATCTTGAAGATCTGCCTATGCCGTTCAAAACAAAATTTCGAAATAGTGCCTAAATTAAAAAATCTGTAGCAGATCATTTTTTAGTGATATATCATCCACAATTATTATGTCGGAAGATGAAAAAACCACAGAATCAAATACTCCAAAAATAGAATCGTTGTTAGATCTAGTTTCTGAAACTGAGGATGTCAATTCTAGAATAACTTTTGAGGAATTTACGGATGAACGGATTTTGATTAGCCATGATTCAACCGGCAGCAAACAAATGAAAATAAAGGTTATAGAAGTATCTGATGAAAACCCTCCCTCAAAATGGAAGTTTGGAGATAGGGTGAAAATAAGTAAAATACTAATCACTATAAAACATCTAGAAACTCAAGAAGTGGAGGAAGCTGAATTTGATATCGAGGCAATAGAAAGGGAACTTGCAGAAAAAAGACATTACACATCAACTAATAGGTGGATTCCTGCCAATGACATAAAAAATGGCTATGTGATAGGTTCAATGCACACTAGATTAATCAGTGATGCTTCGGCATTAGACTATATTGTCTTTTAATTGATCGAAGTTAAACATCCAAAGTAGATTAAATTCAACTAAAAACATTTAAGCATCAAAATTTGAAAGCTGAGTCATGAGCGCAAAACAAGTCGATGTGAATGGTACAGAATACAGAATCGTCTTAACGGAACAAGTAATTGGACATGTTAATAATTTAAAAAATCTCTACAATGCAGCATATGAGGATCCTGAGAGTTTTGAAGATGTTAGTGCAGAGATCTCCAACACAATTAATGAAATTGCAAGTACTGTTGAGCCTGAAGCCGAAGATAGTGACTTGGACGGACTTATCCAAGAAATAATCAAAGCAGTAGACCATAAAGCCGAAGAAATTGAAAAAGAATTAGAGGCAAAGCCAAAAAAAGAGACTAAAAAATCCAGGGCCAAATCAAAATAGAGTCATTTGACCAGAAAATCATAAAAAATTGCAGTATTACTTTTATTGTAAATAAATGGATTATAAACAAATGACTAAAAGTTGTGAATGTGGAATATGTGATCATTATACTGAACAAGAATGTCTTAAAAAAGAATGCAAATGCTGTTTGAATTTCCACGAAAGATCAGGACCCAAACAAAAATAGTCAATGCTGTTAGATTTTTCAAGATTTGAAACAACTGCAATTTTTTGCCATGTGTCTTGAACAACCAATAAGCCTATGATCTTTGCAACCGCATAAAATACATTTTTTTTGTTTTTCTGACATATTCTATAATTCTTGCAGGAGTTCTTCTATTTTACCAATTAGTCGTTTATCTTGAAATGCCTCCATAATTTTCAACCTCATGTTTTTTAATCGATCCTTGTCATCTGAATAAAGAGAAGACATTGTATCAATTTCTTGTACAAAATAATAATTATTTAAAAAATTTTGAATTTTAGGTTTTAATTCTAATACATCACGTGATTGAAAATTATCTGGTTCGAGTTTTTTTACCATGACATTAAAGAATCCGTTAATCTTCAAAAGTTCTTTTTTTACAGTATTAAGATCACCTGGCTGATCCTTGAGATTTTTTATGATTTGATACGAGTCCCAAATCTGCTGTAATATTTTTTTTGCATAATCATAGTTGGAGCTCATTTATGATTTTGGCTAAAATTTTCTAATCTAATAACTTTGGGTAAGAAAATTAATCTCAAGATATCAAAAAATTACTCTTAACTTTAAATTATCATTGTTATTTCAGACTGACATTGCAAGGCGACGCATATCTGAAGTGTATTGATTCTCAATGTGGTTTAGAATATCCAATTACAAATACCAACGTACAATGTGATAATGGACATTTGTTAGATGTAAAGTACAAAAACAAACCAAATGAGAGCCTAAAAGAAGTATTTGCGCATAGAGGACAGATGGATAAGAATATTATTTTCAATGAAAGCGGGGTTTGGCGTTTTAGAGAACTGCTGAATTTTTGTGAAATTGATACGGAAAACGTTGAGGAATGTTCAAAATATCTAGTCTCCCTTGATGGAGCAGAAGGACGACAGTCAAAACCATACCACATGACAAAAGCGTCATCTTTCATTGGAATTCCCAGTGATAAATTGTGGTTACAACCAGAGGGATACAACCCAAGTGGATCCTTTAAAGACAACGGAATGGCAACGGCTGTAACTCATGCTAAAATGGTAGGAGCAAAAAAAATTGTTTGTGCATCAACTGGAAATACCTCAGCTTCGGCAGGAATGTTTGCAGCAAATGAAGGAATTCAATGTGATGTGTATATTCCAGCAGGTCAAATTGCGCCCGGAAAATTGAGTCAAGCTTATCAATTTGGAGCTCAAATAGTAGAAGTTGATGGGAATTTTGATGATGCATTAAAACAGTCTTTAGAAGATGCAAAAAACCATGATGGTTATACAGTAAACTCAATTAATCCATTTAGAATAGAGGGGCAAAAAACTATCCCATACAGAGCACTAGAATACTTAGGATGGGAATCCCCTGATTGGATTGTTTATCCTGGAGGTGCATTGGGAAATACCTCCAGCTGTGGAAAAGCTTTGATGGAACTATATGAATGGGGTTGGATTAAAAAAATTCCAAGAATTGCCGTGATTAATTCAGAAGGTGCAAGTACACTTTCAGATCTATACAATGGTAAATTCCAAGGTGAGGAATTACGCTGGAATAAGGGCAAACCTAACGCAGATCTTGTATGCCAATATTATGATCATTTAGATAATGAGGGTATTAGGCCCAAAACAAAGGCAACTGCAATTCAAATTGGACGTCCTGCCAACATTCTCAAAGGTCTCAGAGCACTTGAGTTTACAAACGGAGTTGTGACTACTGTAACGGATGCAGAAATGCTAGATGGAATGGCGGTAGTAGGATTGAATGGATTTGATTGTGAAATGGCATCAGGTGCCTCAGTTGCTGGAATAAAAAAATTGATAGAGCAAGAGATTATCAAAAAGGATGACGTTGTAGTAGGAATCTTAACTGGAAGACAAAAAGATGCGATGCTTCCAGTAGACTATCACAATGATCCAAACAATAGATTTGCAATACCTCCAAAAATTTAGCCTCAAACCAAGCCTTTAGAATAAGATGACTCCATCTTTACATCTCAAGCCTTAATAATGTGGAATGCAAAAAGAAATCAACCAAGAG
>JAICHE010000069.1 GCA_025922755.1 Nitrososphaeraceae archaeon | reverse complement strand
TTAGCCATGATATCACTTCTTCTCCATGACCTTTTTCAATTCCAAAAGTTTCTGAATCTTTCATGTATGAAAAATTACAACAATTCAATAAATAATAACCATTTTCAATTTTTTGTTAAACTAAAATATGTATAATTTTATTAAAATTCATGATAACGATTGATTGTAGAGATGTTGAATCCATTAAAAATGAGTTACTAGTCTATGTTTCAGACCAAGTTGCAGCAATTCCCACCTTAAAAAATCATGAATTTGTTTTATCTGCAATAGAAGATGATGACACTATTGACAAAACCGTTGTAATAACTTCTATCAAAGAATTCTTGGAATCTATTGGAGAAAATCATAATTTTGCTGTAATCTCTACAAACGACATAGTTAGCATAAGATCAATTTCTGGTAAAGAAATAATCCGAGACCAAAAACCACAACCTCAAATGTTTTCATGCACTCACTGTGGCTTTGTGACTCGATTTGAAGTAGAGCACAATGCACATATGAAAATTCATTATCTATAATCTTTTTAGAATTCTACTAAACACTAATCTTTTTTTCATTTCAGGAAATTCTGATTTAATAGAAAAACTCAGGTGTGAAAAAGTATTTTGATATTCTTTGATGTAGCTTTGAGCTACTTCTATCCTTGAAAATTCGGTTCTTATCTGATTTTGTTTTAATTCTTTTCCATACACATCATAAATTACAATTTCATATTTTTTTGGTTTAAGATAATACTGAGTGCTGAAAAACCATAATACTCCAAAAACAAAAACAAAAAATCCTGTTATGATCCTATCTCCAAATTTTCTCATGTGGTGAATTTCAACAGGATCTTTATAAGGACTAACTACGTTGGACACTTGTGGACCTCAAAAAAAAGCATAATGTCACCAAAGTTTATTGTAGCAAATGTGATCTCATTTTTGAGACTAGAGAAAAATATGAAAAACATGTTGATGCTCACTCTTCTGGCATCGAATGTGAAGCATGTCCTATAGATACGGCAATTTCAAAATTTACTAACCTCTTTAGACGAAAGCCTCATAATAATTTGGAATAAGTTTTTTAAACAAATTTTGACCATTTGTCTTATGAAGAAGAAAGGTATCATTATCGGTGTTATTGTGGCAGTAATTGCTATTGGTGCTGCCGCCTCATATTCGTCATCTTCTACTGAATATACTAACTTAGACATGGGTAGAACCCATGGAACTGTATCTACTGCTATGGGTTCTCCAATTTTGGGTGACCCTGATGCTCCTATCACAATTGTTGAATTTGGGGATTATCAATGCCATGCTTGCTATAATTGGTTTCATACTCACAAACCTGCAATTTATGAAAATTATATTGCAACAGGAAAAGCCAATCTTGTATTTGTTGATCTTGCGTTTTTAGGTCGTGATTCCCCAATTGCATCTCAGGCCTCATATTGTGCAGAAGACCAAGGAATGTATTGGGAGTACCATGATTTACTTTACAATTCTCAGGAATCTAAAATAGATGGCGGTTGGGCAAATTCAGAGAGACTAAAGGCATTTGCATTTAGCTTGGGCCTGGACATGGAACTCTTCGAGAGCTGTCTTGATTCAGGCAAATACTCCAAACGTGTACAATACAATATTTCAGAGGCAAAAAAACATGGTGCCCGCGCCACTCCAACCTTTGTTATTGTTGGACCAGATAACCAACAAGAACAATTTGTAGGATCTCAGCCATATAGTACCTTCAAACAAATTATGGATAGCATGATCTAACTTGGTCCAAACACTAAAGCTTGTTTTCTCAAATTTTAGATATTCCCTTTTATCTGTGGGAATATTTGTCTTGATGCTTGTTGGATTACTTATTTTATCTGAATACATCTTTCTAGAGCCATATGTTACTGGTCATATTCCAAACGGGACAGAGTTCGGGTTTTTGTTGATTATAGTTTTGTCAGGATTATCTGCGTTAGTATTACCTATGAATGTCTATAGGATAAATATTCTAAAAAACTCCACTGGTAAAATTGGCGGAAGTGTTTTGGGTTCATTTGTCGGAGCGGCTGCAGGAGCTTGCAGCTGCGGACCGATAGGGTTTGCAATAATCTCTACTTTTGGCAGCGTTGGGGCCACATCTTTGGCTTTTCTTACTAATTATGAATTACCAATTAGGGTTGCTGCTATTGGTCTTTTGGCAATTACATACTTTACAACCGTAAAATCACTTAAAGTTGAATGTAAACTCAAACTTCAGTAAAATTTGTAAATTTAGCAACAGATTCTTTTGGAATTTTTAGGCTTTCAAAATTTTCAGGCTGGATGATTTTGGCTAGTATTTCAAGTCCTGTGATTGTTCTTATGCTTGGTTTGCTAAAAAAGGAGTTTGCATCGACTGCAAAAACTGCATTATTTTTTACTGCTTTTAGCTTGTTCCACTCTTGATTTTTACTTAAAATCTCATTGTACTCCTCAATGGTTCGTTGAGTGTTGAACCCACATGGCATAAGGATGATGACTTCGGGATCTGATTGCAATATTTCTTGCATGGTTATTTTTTTAGAGTGCTCTCCTGCTTTACTAATGAGGTTTCTTCCTCCTGCAAATTCTATCATCTCTGGTATCCAATGACCTGCAGAAAAAAAAGGCTCTAGCCATTCTATTGCAAGAACTCTGGGTTTCTTTGATTCTGAATTGGTTTTAACATAATCAATTCTTTTTGAGAGTTCATTTTGAATCTCCTTTGCTCTTGCTTGTTTTTCCAGAATTTTCCCTATTTCGATAACTGATGACAAAATCTCTTCTAAACTATGAGGATCCATTGAATGGATAATGGGTTTTTTCTTTAGGATTTTGATGGCCTTGTTAGCTTGATTTGTATATGCTGCACAAACCTCACATGTTTCTTGAGTTATTATGAGATCTGGATCTGCTCTTTTCAAATTTTCCTCATTTAAAATAAAGATGTCTTGTCCTTCTTGTAGTAATTTACAGGTAGTGTTGTTGATTTCATTGCTGGATAATTTTTCAGAATCTATAACAGAACTAATGACTTGAGGTTTGTCTTGTGCCATTTTTGGATATCTGCATTCATGAGTAACCCCGTAAAGCTGCTCTTCTGCTTGCAATTCATAAATTAATTCGGTGGCACTTGGCAGAAATGATACGATTTTTTTGATCTTCATGACCCTAGTTGTTTTGTTTATGTAAGCATTATTTGCCTTTAGTTAAATTTGAAAATTAGTCACGTTAATAGGATAAATTCAGGCACAAAATTTGTTGTCTGCTGACTCTCAAGAAATTCGTAGATCTATTTTGTCTAAATGGCATGAAAACTTATCCAAATATGCAAATCTTTTTTCTTCTGATAGTGTAAGTGGGACTAGTCCTCCCTCCATTTTTGTAGGATCTTACAACTACCCAAAAGTTCAGGTTGGTCCTATGGTTCCTCCAGTTCATGGTGATACTAGTTTGCTTGACAGTCCAGAAA
Organism: Nitrososphaeraceae archaeon; assembly: GCA_025922755.1. Taxonomy (GTDB): domain Archaea; phylum Thermoproteota; class Nitrososphaeria; order Nitrososphaerales; family Nitrosopumilaceae; genus Nitrosomaritimum. The sequence goes on along the minus strand of JAICHE010000069.1, from coordinate 3,014 downwards.
AATGGATTGGTAAATCCTTAGAAGATATTGTCAACTTTAGATTAAACCTAATCCGAGGCATTCAAACAGTATCTGTAAATTCAACTGATGGGCGATACATAGAAAATCTACAAGAGATTACAATGTCCTCAAACCCCATTGATTCTGATTTAGAGTTTCACAAATCCACAAAAAATATTTCTATTGATGGAGAAAGCGCTCCTTTTGGTCCAATAGGTGAAATTAAAAAAGCTACATTCTCTTCATCAACAGCTTCTCGGCCCATAGAGAAAATATTTTACGATAAAGATTTGAAAGCTAAAGATGCGGTTTTGAATTTGTATAATTCTGGAGTTGAAATTTCAAAGATTCAAAAATGCTTTAGCATCGGTATGTTGGGAAAAGAAAGAAAACTAGTGCCCACTAAATGGAGTATTACTGCAACTGATGACATCATTTCAAATTCTCTTGTTGAAGACATATTGGAATTTAATTTGATTGATTCTTGCAAGATTTTTTCTTACGAACATCTTGGCAATGTATTTTCCATCATATTATTTCCTCACAGATGGATTTTTGAAATGATTGAGGCATGGTATTCAAATGGGATTTTAGGTTTTGGTTCAGACCATGAAGATGCGAGAGGAATTGATCACCCCCCAGCAATTGCAGGTGCATATTTTGCGGCAAAATTGGCAGTTGCCGAATACCTTTTCAAAAATCAAATCCAAGCTGGGGTTATGATTCTCAGAGAAATCCGTCCTGAATATGCCATTCCTGTAGGTGTTTGGCAGGTGCGTGAAGGAATACGTGAGGCAATGAAGAACAAACCTGTGATTGGTGATGATTTTGACAATTCACTACATTTAGCCTCAACCCATACTAGCATTAGCCAATCCGAATGGATGTCTCATGGGAATATTGTTAAACTAATGAGACAGAAAACTCTATCTGAATTCTTCTAAAGTTATTTCATAATATTACTTCCCCCTTGTAAAGTAGAATTTTCTTCTAATATACTCATGAACGATATGAGATGCAAAAAATGTAGTAACCCCATATCCAAGGCTGAAAAATATGCTATTACATTGTTCTTTGTTGGGGATATTCCCTCATCGCCTTACTATGAGCATATAAGGTGTCCGGAAAAATTTTCTATATCTAATTAATATGAGCTTGAGATATTTATTGGCCACTTTTTTGTTTAAGCATAGTGCAAAACAGAAACCTCTATGTTGGAATTGCAATAATTTCTAGCCCAATTTTGTTTGCTTTGGCAGTTTTTCCTGACAGCTTCAGTCTAAGCTGGAATCAAGGTCGGGGTGGCTTTCTTTTTGCTTTGGCATTTATCATTGCTGAAACTGTCGGGTTGAAAATTCTGATTTCAACAAAACGACTAATGTTAGTTATTCCTTTAGCAATTTTAACAATAATCTACTTAATCGGTTTGGAAAACGGTCTTAGGGATTTTATTTTAAATTCATCAGAACAATACAACGTTCAATTAATTTATTCTTGGACTTGGATGTGGGACTTTATTATAATGGCTATTTTTGTAATGGCTGCTCTAACTTTATTTTTTGGAAAACGATGGATTAGAATTGCACCAGCGGGTCCCATTTTTTTGGGCGGAAGCGCAATAATTCTTTCACTGGATGCATTTTTCCCTTATGACACTTTAGGTCCTTTACAATATGTTGTTCCATATTTAGTCCAAGCAAATGTTTGGTTAATTGGAGTTTTTGATCTTGGAACGGCAACTGCCCGTGATAATATAATGTTCTTGAGAGGAGATCATGGTTCAATGGTTCTTCAAGTATTTTGGCCTTCGGCAGGAGTTCATAGCGTGATTATCTATTCTCTAGTAATGGGTGCATTTTTGTTGAAGATGAATATTCCAAGAAAAAGAAAATCCATCTACTTTACTCTGGGAATAATAGGGACAATAATAGTAAATATGATTAGAATTTTCTCTTTGTCTTGGTATGCTCTAAAAGTTACTACCAATGCAGAACAATGGGAAGAGTTTCACTCTGTTGCTGGAGAAATAATGTTTTTGCCTTGGCTCTTTGTTTTCCTTTTGATTGTAATACTAATAGAAACTAGAAGACTAAAAAACTTGGAATCTAAGGAAAGTACTCAAAAGTAACTTGTAATGCTGCTTTGGTCTCGAATGTCAGACAACTCTGACACCTTTACCCCAATTCTTCTTATCGTGATTTTTTGTTCTTCTAGGGCATCTTTTAGTAACTGCTCCACATTTTTTTTCATCTCGCTTAGATCAAAAGTAGGGTTTTTCAACATTTTGGATTTTGTTTTATTTGATAAATCTGATTGAATCAGTTGTATTCCGACAGACTTGAACATCTTATTTTTGCTCAAAACAATTTGATGTACCTCGTTACACAACAATTTGAAATTCTCTAATAAAAAATCAAATTCCAATGAGTCTTTTTTCAAAGTAATAATTTTACTATATTGAGAATTTTGCTCTCTGGGTTTTACAGGATCCTTGTCTATTCCTCTCACTGCATTGAAGATGTATGCTCCTGTTTTCCTTCCAAATTTTTTATTGAGCGTGAAGACGTCGATTTTTTTTAAATCGGAAATTGTTTTGTAATCCATTTCTGAAAATTGCTCTTCTGTCTTTTTCCCTATTCCGGGTATTTCTCTGATCTTTAATGGTTCTAAGAATTCATCAACTTTATCGGGTAACACTATAGTCAATCCATCTGGTTTTTGAAAATCTGATGCAATTTTTGAAATTAGCTTATTTGGAGAAACCCCAATAGAGCAAGTAAGATTTAATTTTTCTTTGATTTCATTCTTAATTTTCTTGGCGAGTTTTTCTGCTTCATTCCAATCATGATTTGTTTTATTTGATACATCCAAATACGCTTCATCTTTGCCCACATATTCAAAAATATCTGCATTATTATTCATAATTTCCATGGCCTTTTCTGAAATGGCCAAGTAATAATCAAAATCTACTGGTAGAAACACTGCATCTTTTTCATCTTTTAATTTGTTTTTTG
>JAICHE010000068.1 GCA_025922755.1 Nitrososphaeraceae archaeon | reverse complement strand
TGAATAAATTTTCAGAGCTTTAATCTTTCCTTCCTTTATCAATGTTCGATAATTTTTTAAATCTTCATCTGTATGATTGTCAATTGTAAATCCTGCAGCAACGCCTAGATTATCGTATTTTTTAATAGCATCAATTATCTGGTTTGTGGATGGCCGTTCTGAATTTACCTTATACGAGGATAAAATTATTGCAAAATCCACATTGTTACTAACCATCTCGGTTTGAAGTCTACTTATTCGATCTTCCAATAATGGAACATTTTGTAGTAGTTCGTATTGGTTAACGTGAACGTGACAATCAATAATCATTTTTCAACAAAGTGGGGATTTTTCCATTCAATAAAAGTTGCATAGTTCAATGAACTAGGATCTTTCATATAATTTGGAAGAATTTTGATAAATTTGAACCCATTTCTTAACTGAAAAGACAAGACTGGCTCTCGAATCTCATGTCTTTTGACTTTTTTTACGTATTCTTCAGGTGTAAGTTCTTTTGCATGTTCACAATAATTGATTAATCTCCCACCAGCAATAATTCGTTTCAAATTAAGCTTAATTGCAAGATTTTTTCGAGCATCATATAGTTTGGTTGCTATCCCCAATCGCCTAAAATCTGGATGAGCAGAAACATCTGCCCCATACAGAGTATCACCTCTTGGATTGTGATTTTTCATATGACTGTCCCCACAAATCTCCATCCATGAATGATCCTTGTATTCTTGTTCTAGTGATACAATGAGACTACTACATGATCCGACAATTTTCCCATTATACTCTGCTACAAATTGACCTTCGGGAAAAATCTGAAGATGTGATTTGAGCTGTTCGGGTTTCCAATACACTCCCTCTGCTGCCATAATGGGAAACGACTTTTTTTGCAACTCTACAATTTGAGGAATGTCACTCACTGTCATCTTTCTAATTATCACATGACTTTTGTAAGGACGTCGGGACATGAATTATTATGAGGTGTCAGAACTTAAATTTCTTAAAGTCAAAATCATCTTTTTAATTATTCTTTAAAGTTAATAACAACATTTGCATTCTAATTTTTGAATATCTTTTGTTTGTTGGTTTTTAATTGAATTTTTTCAGATTCCTTATTGGATGAATTCTCAGAGGTTCTTGGTGCTATTACTAATACATCTTCATGGAACCTGTAATTTGGGACTGAAACTCTTTCACCATTTTCAGTTAAAAGAATAGTCTTTGTTAGATGGAATTCAATGATTACTCCCTTTTTCCCCTTTATTTCAATAATATCTCCAATATCAATCTCTGTGTTCAAGTAATTTGAAATTCCTGATGCCAAGTTTTTCAGATATGTTTGAAAAGGAATTAAGATAATCCACAAACCTATTCCAAGATACGCAATAAACTCTATTGCTAGATTAAATATTCCAAAATTAATTCCAAGATATATTATCTCTCCTCCTGCAATTCCAACAGAAATCAACCCAGTTAATTTGGATGAACCTTTGAGCTCTCCTAAACGTCTTTGAATAATAATTTTGGTAGCAACAAACAAACCAATTGCGACAAAAACAGAAATGATAAGATACGTAATTTGGAAATCATATAACACATTACCTAAAGTTCCTGAAAATAATGCTAACGATGCAAAATCAAACAACAACTCAATATCCTTCTGAATTCTCTGTAATTGACCTGTGAGATTTTTCATGGGTTAAAACTTGGCTAAATGAATCCATATTTCCTTCCCACTTGAATTTACAACTTTGACAGGTGTATTTCATGCAAAAAATAATCAAAAACCTGTTCTTAAATTAAATAAAAATTGATTTTCTCCAAAACAAAACCCTCTAGTTGACTTTAACCCGAGTAAAATCAAACAAAATTCGATTTAATTATCCAGTTTTTTAGAGGCTCAGAAAGGTGAACTCTTTGAAAGACTCCAAAAACCTAAACTCAACGGCTATAATGGCATTGATTTTGGCTTATCACTTTAATGCATCTGATATTGATGATGATTCCTTAGAACATAAAAGTCAGAAATTAAAGGCCAATCATGTTTCCTGCGAAGGAGGGGCTTGTGATGAAAAAAATGACCATACTCATGAACACAAAAGAAAAAAACGATTAATAGATAAAACAATCCGATATTCCCACAAATAACTCTCCTAACTTTTAATTTGCTGAATAACTGGTTTAATCACTTCTGATTCATAAAAAGTAAAACATCTGGTGTGGATTCTTTCTAAGGTTTTATGAGCACAAATTCTGCAAATGAACTGAAGCGAGTCTTTACATTCACTGCATTGCGAATATTCTAACAGTAACCCTCCGCATTTTCTACATGATTCATCTGGCAAAATGTTTCCCTCCGTGAAATTTTTGCTTCTAATATCAGTAGATAATCCAAGTAAAAGTTGGTTTTATCGGATCTGAAATCAACTAATTGCTAAATTAACAAAAAATATCTTCAAATTTAATTAGAAAACAACTAGTTGATTTTATTCAATATTATCTCAAAAAATTACATGGCTTTATTCACTAAGGTGGAACGGGACTAGGAGGTTTTAAAGTGGCTAAAAGGAAAACTAAAAGTTCAAAAAAAGATGAAGACTAAGCTAGTCCATTCATCTTAATTTTATCATTAATTTTGCAGCCATTTTCTTTTTCTTTTTTCAAAAATTTCGAACCTAATCTTGTTGCTATATTACTATTTTCTAGATGAGTTTTTGTACAAGGCTGTGTGATAATCCATATTGAAGATTGCTATAGTGTACAACAAAAAGAAAATTGAGGAACAAGACGTCATCAATGTTTTTGGTATGATGACTAAGGAGCACTACAGCCCAAAAACAGTAGAAAAGGTTGCAAAATCACTTGAAAAAGGTGGCCATTCTGTCAAGGTGATTGAAGGTGGGATGACTTTCATTGATGAAATGAAAGACTTTATGCCCAAAGTAGTAGCCGGTGAAAGACCAGGAATGGTCTTTAACATGGCATATGGTATTCAAGGGCGAAATCGTTACACACATGTTCCTGCCATGCTTGAAATGCTTGGAATTCCCTATGTAGGTTCTGGACCTGAAGCTCATGCGGTTGTCCAAGACAAGGTTATGACCAAAATCGTTCTTCAAAAAAATAATATTCCTACGCCAGGTTTTTGGGTCTTTTCTACTGCCGATGATAAATTTGATGATTTGATTTTTCCTGTTATTGTAAAACCAAAGATGGAATCAACTTCAATGGGAATGGAGGTTGTGTATAATTGGGATGATCTTAAAGTTGCAGTGGCAAAACAAATAGAAAAATATTCTCAAGATATACTAGTAGAACAATTCATCCCTGGCAGAGAATTTGCTGTAGGTCTTTTGGGAAATGGGACTCATACTGAAGTATTGCCAATTGTGGAGATTGATCTTGAAGGGGATCCAAATAAGATTCAGACAACTTCTGATAAAAAGGTAACACCACTTGGAAAAATTTGTCCAGCAAAACTAACAAAAGAACAAGAAGCAGAAATAAAAAAAATAAGTCTGGATTCATTTAAAAAATTAGGAATAAATGATTTTGCTAGAGTAGATTTTAGAATGGATAAAGACGGCAATGTCTACGTTTTAGAATTAAATTCAATGGCAAGCTTGGGAGTGACAGGTTCTTATGTTCATGCAGCTAAAACTGCAGGTTACACCTATGAATCACTGATAAACAAAATTTTTGAAGTTGCTGCTCTGAGATATTTTGGAGACTCTTATCTTCATCCAAATGAGGCAACTTCTGAAACAATAGAATCTCAACCCCTAAGATCTATTCTTAGAAGTCATCTAAGAAGCCATCTTTCATCAAATGAAAGATTGCTTGAGCAATTAGTGAATATTAACTCCAATGTACACAATATAGATAATGTAAACCGGTTAGGACACACAATAATCAAACGACTAGAACATTTAGGATTCCATTCACAAGATTATCATGAATTTGATGTAGGTAACATGATTTACCTAAAAAATCATGAAACAGAAGAAAATGACATACTTATTGTAAGTCACCTAGATACGTGGTATGAGAACAGGGATTTTACCCCCTTTTACAAGGTAGGAAACAAGCTATATGGATCTGGAATTGCCGAAAGTAAAGGTGGAATTCTGGTGATGATTTCTGCATTACAGGCATTACGATTTGCAAGAAAGTTAAAAAAAATCAAATGTGGAATTTTATTGATATCCGATGATTCTCTCGGTGGACGTTTTAGCAAAAGACTTGTCCACGATATTTCCAATCTCTCTAATTATATTATTGACCTAAAATGGGGAACACCAAACGGAGGAATTGCAACATCTTGTTCTGGAATTACGCGTTATCATATTGATATGGTTCATGTGAGGAGGGCAGAGGATATCACTAAGGAAATAATTCCAGAAATGTGCAATAAAGTAATCACATGGAAGAAAGTTTCCCAAGGAATTCCTGATGCAAGAATTACAATCACTGACTTTTCTGCACAAACTTCCTACGGTAAAGCTCCAGATTATGGAAAACTCTCATTGGAATCACGATATACTAGTATTGAACAAGGAAAAAAGTTTGATTCTCGGATTAGAAAGATTGCAAAACAGAAAGCTAAATCAAATCTTGATGTTCATGTTGCCAAGCAAGTGACAAGAGATCCTTTTACAAGCACAGAAGAAACTGAAAAATTTTTAGAAGAAATTAAAAAACTGGCCAAATCCGCTGAAATTAAAATCACACCACAACATAGATTTGCACCTTCTAGTCTTTGTGATGTCCCAGCAGGTAAACCCATGATTGGCTCAATGGGTCCAATAGGAAGTGATCAGAAGACTCCCAATGAACATATTTTTCGTGACAGTCTAATAGATAGAGGAATACTTCTTGCTCTCACAATAAACAAATGTTCCAGACTTTCCCATGAGAAAACAAAATGAATATTGAAAAAATAGAAAATTCTTTTTCCACATCTGATGATAATAAATGCTCTACTGCCAAATATGGAATGGTTTCAAGCGCATTTCCAGATGCTACAAAGGCCGGAGTTGAGATTCTCAAAAAAGGTGGAAATGCAGTAGATGCTGCCTGCGCAACTGCTCTTGCCTTAGGTGTGTGTGAGCCTCAAGCTTCAGGTATAGGTGGTCAATCTTTAGCTATTTTACACATAGATGGCAAAACCATTGCCATTGATGGCTCAAGCCGGGCCCCATCATTGGCTCACAACACTTTTTTTGAGAAACATTCTCGCCGATTCATAGGGTACAAAGCTACAACCGTTCCTAGCACTTTGGCTACCCTGGGATACCTCAATGAAAAATACGGAAGATTGGATTGGGAGGCAGTAGTAAAACCATCAATTCGTATTGCCAAACGAGGGTACAAAATTACCAAACTTCAACACAATTTGCAAAAAGACAATCTTTCAAAATTTTTCAGAGTTAAATCAAAATCAGGAGCAAAATATTTTCTAAAAGACGGAGAGGTTCCATATGAAATTGGAGATGTCTTTGTACAACATGATTTGTCAGATACACTTCAACATATTGCAAAATATGGCTACTATTCATTTTACCAAGGAATGATTGCAAAACTAATTGATAAGGATATGAAAATAAACAAAGGATTTTTGCGTAAAGAAGATCTTGCATTTATTCCTGAACCAATTGAAAGAAAACCAATTAGCAGAAGATATAGAGGAATTAGAGTATATACAATGCCTCCTCCAACTGCAGGAGATACTATGTTGCTAGTTTTAATGATGCTATCTAACTTGAAAAAATCCTTCCTTAGAAAACGAACTCCTCAATCATATCACTTTGTGGCTGAAACATTTCGTAAGGCATTACTTTACAGAACTCAACGAAAATTTAATCCAAGAACTTATCACCAAATCGATGAAAAAACTCACCTTAGTAGAGGCTTTGCAAAATCCCTATCCAAATCTATAAGGGACTCAATTGATCCGGATTTGCCTCTAAGAGAATCTCCTGACATTGAAGATACGACACATCTTTCGGTAATGGATAAAGAAGGAAATGCCGTGGGAATTACTCAATCCATCGAGCTAGTCTATGGCTCAAAAGCAGCAGCCGACGGGTTGGGGTTTTTGTACAACAATTACATGTCTGCCTTTGAGTTTGATAATCCTAGCCATCCATTCTACCTTAGACCCAATTCAATCCCGTGGACCTCTGTTTCCCCCTCGATTATTTTCTACAATCATCAACCATGGATAGTATTAGGAAGTCCCGGAAGTGCTAGAATTTTTTCAGTTGTCAGTCATTTCATTTCCCGAGTGATTGATGGGGATAACCCCATAGATGTTGCAATGAAAAGACCAAGACTACATTGCTCTCTTGATGGCAAAATTAGTCTAGAAGCAGATGATTCTGGTATAGAGATAATCAAGCACCTCAAAAAATGGGATACAAAATTGACATTAGAGAAAGGTATTCCTTTTTCCTTGGAGCCATTCATGCAGTTTTAAAACGACAAACTGGAGAGGGATTCCAAGGTGTTGCAGAAATTAGACGAGACGGAATATCAGGTGGATTAAATTGAAAAAGTTTCCGGTATTACTTTCCATCCCGCATGGAGGAACTCAAAGACCACCTGAACTTGATAGTCGTTTGGCTATAACTGACAAAGATTTGTTTGATGATTCGGATCCTTTTGTAATTGAAATCTAT
>JAICHE010000067.1 GCA_025922755.1 Nitrososphaeraceae archaeon | reverse complement strand
GAATTTAGTGGAATTGATATTATTGACACACTAGACAGAGAAAAAATTCTCCAAGACCAGAAAATCATAATATTTTCTGCAATCTCTCTTACTTCTAGTCAGGTTATGGGATTGCTTAAAAGAAATGGAATTAAGGATTGTCTGAAAAAACCATTGCAGCTTGATAAACTCTTAACAGCAATCACCTGTTAGATTTTGCTTTCTAAATTATTTGAGAAATTTTTTAAAATACATAACAAACAACGAAACTTAAACCATCTCGTTGATTTCAATTTGTGAAATTCTGTCATTAAGTAATAAATCCCGACTAGTGAGGTTCCAATATGAAAGATTTTGCAAAAATTTTAGTTCCAGTTGACGGTTCTAAAAAATCATTTGAAGCATTAGATAGGGCATTAACACTTGCTGGATTTACCCATGGAGAAGTTACATGCATTCATGTTATTCCTGAAGTTCCAGAAGGGGGACCAAGAACAAAAGAAATGGAAAAACACCTCAAAGAAGATGGAAATATTGTTTTAAAAAAAGCAGCAAGACGAGCAGGAAAAAATACAAAATTTAAAGCAAGATTGGTACACGGAGCTCCTCACACTGAAACAATAAAGATTGCAAGAAATGGTAAATTTGATCATATTGTGATGAGTACTACGGGTAAAGGGGCAGCAGATGCAGACATGCTTGGAAGCGTATCAAACTATGTACTCCATAAATCAAAGATTCCGGTGTATTTGATAAAATGAATCTTTTTAGAAATAAAAAAAATGATTGTACAGAATGCAGTGAAAAATTTTCCAATCATGATGACCTAGTCAAACATGTTCGAAAGGCCCATCATCATACCATTGTAAAATGTTCTGAATGCGGTCAAGAATTCATCCATGAAAAACATCGCTTGGAGCATTTTAGAAAAGAACACAAGGAAAAAAAGGCAAGAAAAAGAACAGAAAAGAATCTGTCCAAGCATCGTGGGATTTTCAAAACTTAGTTCATGTAGGATTTTTTTCTTTGTCTCTTCTTTTTAGTTTGATTACAGCTATTGTTACTGCTATAATTATGACTATGATAATTACCGTAACGATAAAGGCATAACTAATTCTGATGTCTTTTGAGACATCTACTCCAGGCTCTAAAACTATGATGATACAATTTGCAGTTTGATTGGATATCCATGTAAATCCTTCATTAAATTCCCGGCAAAACAACTAGCTGCCCAACCATGTTTGGTTCATGTTCTTGACAATGTATCTGGAAAATTCCAGGTTCAGATGCAACAAAATTCTTGGAAACTAGTTCCCCTCTTTTTATGGTAAAATGATGTTCAATGTATTTTTCAATGTGTATAGAATGTTCTTTTCCATTGATTCCAAAAAAGTCCAATGTAACATCATCACCTTGATTTACAACCACAGTTGATGGCTCAAACATGTATGCTGATACCTGCCATCTTCCTGTTTCATCAGGTTCCTTGATTGCAAGACCTCCCGGCGTTCCTTCCTTACCTGCTGGGAGCTCAGTAGCAGGATATGGTTCATCTTTTACATTTGTTCCACCTTTTGGTTCGATAAGATTAATGTGAATTGTTCTTTTTTCCCCTTGAGCTGAAACAAAATCTGCGGAATCAGATGTGCTGACCGAAGAAAGAGACAACGCTAAAGCTATTACTGATATTACAATTGCAGCAATTGCAATTGGGAAAAAATTATTTGCCAACAGTATACTGTCGTCGACATGAAAAATAAATCAAATTTAAAAATATCATTCTTGAGTCTCATATTATGAGATTCAAAAATAAAACCATATTCATTTTTGAATCTCATCAACTAGACTTTTTTGAGCTTTTTTAGAGTAGACATACCTTCCCCAAAATATCAGAGCTATTCCTGTCATTGCGCTTACATGAATTATTGAACCCAAATGTTCTAAAAAGCTACTTTCGATGTAATTAAAGTCAAACAAAACATCAATAACTTCTGAGATAATTAGCATAATCAAAACTATCGACATCTGAAATTGAAAGCTTTTGACTCTTTTTTGTTGTGCTGCCAAAACGCCAAACACTACAAGAGCCACTAGAAGAAGCAAAAAGGTGACGTTTGTAAAAATTGAGACCAGTAATTCCATTATTATGCCTCTATTTTTCTACCAGTTCTAATTTTCAGATAGTACAGTCCAAAACATATCAAAATTGCGTAGGATATTGGTTCTACAAAATTTTCTGCAAGAATTTCAAAACCTATCACCTCAAAAATATGATAGATTCCATGCACTAGTGCAAAAATTGAAAGTATCATCATCAATATTCTGAAATTGTTTTTCAATTTTATACAAAAATAAATAGGAATCACGGCTGCCAATAGAATCAGTATTGCACTTGCCAAGTCAAAACCAGAATCAGTCACAATTCATCCTCCATTGAAAAAACATGATTTGCTGTTAATTGGACCTTGTTTACGTTTTCCTTGATGTTGATTTTAACCTCGTTTTCATATGTTACATGAACAGATTCTAGTGTACTTCTTAGCAAACTGAATTTTTTACCATCATCAGTGATTTTGATTTTTTCTACTACGAGTAATCCATTGTCTAATAACCATTTTATTTTACGATAAGCGGTACTGTGAGAAATATCATGTAACTTCATAATCATTAGTGCAGATTTTGCCTCATCTTTGGTAGAATTGAGAATGTTAATCACATCATCGTCTGCCAAAGCAGATAAAATTACACTTTTTCTTTTTTTATCTTTAATCTCCATCAAAATTCAACTGCACAACACTGATTTTGATTTGTGACTGATAATATTTTGTACTATTCTAAGAATACGGAATGAGTTTTCTCCAAAATTTTTCAATGTATCTTAATCCCACATTATGAGACTCATCAGATGAGACTTAATCCTGTACTATGAAATCCCTCCTCTACTTTTAATTCCACAATTTTACAGGCGTACCAATGACTAATAGAAAACGACTAACGACGATCGCAATAATGGCAGTTTCAATTGCATCTGCAAGTTTGTTTGTTTCTCAAATTAATTCTGAAAGTGGCCTTTCACTTTTCTCTCAGAATTTATCTGATGAAAAAACATTTGTAGATTTTATTGAAATGTCAAATGGAAACTTTGCTGTTCAAGGAGTTTTAGGCAGTATAGAGGCATCTGCAGTAACTGACACGATGTTTTTGACAGATGAGCCTGCTAACTGGTTTAAATCAGCCACAGGTGGTGCGTTACCACTTGCAGCTGGCACCCCACTTACAGTAGTCACACCAGGTGATGCAGTACTGTTTGATTTAGATGATAAATCTGATTCAAAGCATACAGTCTCATTGCTTCTTCCAGTAGAGAAACTTTTGACAGTTGATCAATCAAAAGCAGATGATAATGCAATATCTGTTACTTTTGATGACCCAGGTGTGTATCTATTCTCATGTAAGGTTCATCCATACATGCAAGGAGTAGTTGTAGTTACTGAAGAAAACGGAGACATTCCTAAAGTAACTGATGCTGATTTACCATATCTGGCAAAAGCTGGTATTCCAGAATTGGATGCAACAACTGTTGCATCTTTGCTAACAAATGTTGCACCACTAAATGATGACCCAGGCGTAATTCTTGCTGATTTAAAATTAGATAAAGAAACAAAATGGGACATTCTAGAAAATGGTGATGACTTTAATGGCTACACTGTAGGTGATACATCAAACTTTGCTGGTGGCGTAGGCGAAATTTGGATTAATACCCAATTTGAAAGCGTTGCAGGCCAAGTATCATCAGGTGAGAACAAACCAGGCAGTATTACAGTATTGAATGCTGTTGATTTGACAATCCAAGATGAGATGAATGGCTTAACATCATTTGATGGAGCACAAGAAAACACTGGAAAATGGAACAATCCTCATAACATGTGGACAAATACTGAACATGATGTAATCTACAACGGCAATTGGTTTGGCCAATGGCTAAATCTAATTGATAGAGATAATGGTGAAATCATTGATACTATTACTGTAGGCAAGGCACCAACTCACATTGTTACAATCCCTGATGGTCCAGAACAAGGTATTCTTACATTGCCATTAAGTGGAGAAGATGAAATCTTAAAGATTGAAGATAGAAACGGACAACGTCTAAAAACAATTGATCACTTTGAAACTGGTACTGGAAACAACCATCCGCATGGACAATGGATTACTGCTGATGGTAGCATGATTTTGGTTCCAAATGTCTTTCAAGGTGCCGGAATCGCAGGTTCTATTGATATTTTAGATTCGGAATCTGGAGAGATTATCAAAGAATTCACTACTGATAGCAATGGAGAACCATTGTTGTTGCCTGTAGCAGCTGCAATTGGAAAAGTTAACGGTGTTAATACTGGGTATGTTTCAAACATTGGAACCGGTACTGTTTCTGTAATTGATATGGATTCAGAACCCCCTGCAATAATCAATGACATTACTGTTGCATGCTTTACTGCAAGCGATGGAAAATGTGGCGCAACGCCTGATACAGGAATAGTTCTTGAAACATTAAAACTTCCTATTCAAACACCAGCAAGTCCTGATGGAAAGTATGTAGTTACCGCAGTATTTTCACTAGTATCTCATTTGAATCCTGACACGATTGCAATAATTGATGCAGAAGCAAATGATGGAAAAGGTGAATTAATTGCTGAATTACCATGTCCCGCAGGATGTCACGGAGTTAACTGGGGAGCAAAGCAAGGTGGTGGTTACTATGCATATGTAACTAGCCAACATGCAAATGTTCTAACTGTTGTTGATCCAGTAATTGCAGATATTGTTGCAATTGTTCCACTAACAAATAGTGGAGAAAATCTAACTGATGGAACAGGCGGCCAAGGTATTCTTCCATTACCCTTGATAAAAGATGGTTGGATTCAAGATACCGTTGAAGCTTGCGAAGTCGAAGATACCTGTGATCCAGAAGTTGCAGGTTGGATTAGCCAACTAACGCCAGAACAAAAGAATCCAAGTGGCTCTTAACCCATTTTTTTCTTTTTTTAAAAATAATTTCTAAAACCAATTTCGGCATTGCAGTTTTAGTTTGATACTCTTTCATTCCAATTAGTTTCTAAAAGGGTTTAAACAAAATATTCCACAAGGGCTTGCTGTAACACTATTTCTTAACAACAAAAATTCTAGTCTTAATTTAAAATATTACAAGTAAAAATCAGACATTACAAAAGATCTGCTTTAAGTAAAGTTTGGTCTTATTAGTTTATGAAAATCATGAGTTTTGCAAATCAAACTACCAAATGTCAATTCATTATATGGCTAATGAGGTGCAGAGATCAAATCAAAGGAGAGTCCAAAAAATTAGAAAAAATGCTGGAGCAATACAGGGGAAAATTATGACAGTAGTGAATCAAACTATGATGTCCCTACAAAAAGTCAAACTTTGAAACAAAACTTAGTAAAATGATCACTAAAACCACTAATAATACCAGAATTAGAATAAATCACTTTTATCAAAAAATCACGCAAGTGAATTTAAAATCTTGGCCAACTTGATATCATTAAGAGTGATTCCTCCAGCATCATGAGTAGTCAAGTCGATTGAAATTCTGTTGTATACGTTGAACCATTCTGGATGATGATTCATTTTTTCTATCTCCATTGCAGCTCTGGTCATAAAACCAAATGCTTCATTGAAGGTCTCAAACTCAAAATCCTTGTGAAGTTTTCCGTCTTGAACAGACCATCCTGGAAGATTTTGAATTTCCTGTGAAATTTCCTCAGGTGATAGTTTCATCACTTTTTCTCCTCTCCTACTGCTTTAAAAGTTAAAGAATAATATCTGATACCTTTCTATTTTGAACAGTATAAAATTTTGTGAATAAAATGAATAATGAACTCTTAACAAACATCAAAAATGCAATAAAAAAAACGGTTCCTCAAAAAAGAATCGGTGTTGCGTTTTCTGGCGGTGTTGACAGCACGCTGATCTCAAAAGTCCTTTCTGACTTGGATTATGATGTAACTCTGCTTACAATTGGATTTTCTGAATCTCATGACATTTTGTTTGCAAAAGAGGTCAATGAGAAATTAAAATTCTCTCATCATGTACTTGAAATCGAACCTGACACATTTGGGAAAATATCTTCTGAGATTAACCAAAAAATAAAGACAGAGAATCTCTCTTGGAACGAAAATTGTATTGCGTTTTACTATGTATCTAAACTTGCTCAAAGTCTTGACATTGATACTGTTGTTACTGCAAACGGAATTGACGAGCTTTTTTGTGGATATAATGCCTATAGGGACGTGTTCTCAGAGGGTGAATCCAAGATACTAGAGTTGATGGATTCAAAGCTGGAAAATGAACTACTGATGATGAAGGCAGTAAATCTAATTTCCTCTGAATTTGGAGTCAAGATAATCCAGCCGCTTTTGTCTACAGAATTTATTGAGTTTGCAAAGACTATTCCAATAACAGAAAAGATTTTGGATTCAGAAGATCTCCTGAGAAAGCATGCAATACGAAGACTTGCAAAAGATGTACAAGTTCCAGAAATCTCTTACAATAAAAGAAAAAAAGCGCTACAATATGGAACCAAAATCCACAGAAAGCTACTAAAAACTAGATAATTTTCTTGCAGTTCTTTGTAACTGACTTGTTAACATTGCCAATGATAATGCTTGATGCGCCAAGATGTTTATCAGGGGAGAATATGGAGTCTATCTCTTTTTCTGAGAGATTAGT
>JAICHE010000066.1 GCA_025922755.1 Nitrososphaeraceae archaeon | reverse complement strand
AATTAATTTTTTGTGGGGGGAAGAAATGTAGCAATAAAAGCTAGATCGGATTCATCTCATTATTGAATGAATGCTGGATAAACCTAGATGGGCTTAACCTAAGATATCTTGAATCCGGAAGAGGGAAGAAAAAACATCTTGTATTTATTCATGGATTGGGTTCGGCAGCAGATAGATGGATGAACATTCCAGATGAATTGTCATCAGAATTCCACTCCATTGCCATTGATTTGCCAGGATTTGGGGAAAGTGAAAAACCAACAAAAATGGATTATACAATTGATAAGTTCAGAAAAATTCTTGTCTCATTTCTGAAAGAAATTTCAATTTACAACGAGAAAACAAGTTTGATTGGTCATTCTTTAGGGGGGTATATTGCATCAGAAATTGCAATTCAAAACCAAGATAGTATCAGAAAACTTGTTTTAATTGATTCATCTGGGATGCTGAAAAAACCAACTCCTGTTCTTGAAGAATACTTTGAAGCGGCAATGAATCCCACATCAGATAATGTAAGAAAAGCTTTTGAAAAAATGGTTGCAGATCCAAAAAGAATTCCTAAGCCATTAGTTGATGGATTTATCCGTCGAATAAATTTACCACATGCCAAATATGCATTTGAATCAACTCTTGTAAATAGTGCAACTACTCAAATTGGACTAAACAGATTAAGAAAAATTAATCCTATACCTACCCTAATCTTGTGGGGAGTTCATGATAAGGTAATTCCATTGGAACACTCTAAATTTTTTAAAGAAAGCATAGACGACTCTAGACTTGAGATAATTGCAGATGCAGGACATGCACCATTTGCTGAAAAGCCTGATCAAGTGTGTAAATTATTAAAGGATTTTCTAATTTGATGATTGATTAGACGTCAACACCTGAAGTCTATCTTAAATCTCGAACTCTATTTTCAAATCTTGAATAAATATGTGGTTTTTACAGCTTGGACATGTTGCATATTCTTTTGGAAATGAGGCGTGACAATTAGAACACAAAGTCGTAGATTCTAAATCAAGCAGTCCTAAATCTTGAGCTTCTTGCAAAAGCTCCATTGATGTTGTGTGTTGCGGATTTTCCATAAATTTCACCTATAGACCTCCAACATCTTTTCGAATTTTTTTGATTGATCCTTAATTAGGCCTCTACATCTCATAAACCAGATAATATCTTGATATTCGGCGGACTGATTTACGACATTCATGATATTCATAACTTAGTAGAACCAAACTTTACTTAAAGCAGATCATTTGTAATATGTGATTTTTACTTGTAATTTTTAAAATTAAGGCTAGAAATTCTTGTGTTAGGAATGGATGTTACAGTAAGCCTTTGTGTAGGATTTCGTTTAGGACTTTTGAGAAACTTATTGACTCTTTGTATTCTTTTATAAAATCTTCTTGTATTTTGTGTAGTTTCTCATCTATTTTGCTCTCAAGAACTATGGTTACTCTTTTACCCATAAACTCTTCCCGATTTTTCTTGTTTAAATTAATTAGTTTACAGCTTTGAACAAACAAAAGCGGAATCAAGAATGATTTTTTTTATTTGAAAACATTAATTCTGATTACTCTCAATTTCAAATGAATTAGCACATTTTGGGCATGGTGTGTTTATTCCTTGAATGTCGTCAGTTGATTGAAATGGAGATTCAAATGTATATTCACAATGTGGACACTTAAGAACTAGTGATGACATGTTGGTATTTTTTGGTGTACGGTATATACATTTGTCGTAACTTTTGTTTACACTACTTTTAGTGTTTAGACTTTTTTTAATATGAAGGGAAAGTTGTACTATGTAAAAATTAATTGAGACTAGTTTTAAAACAGTTAGGTTGGTCCTAGAGTGAATTAATTTTTTATAATGAATTGGCTCATAAAATCTTGAAGGTTTTTCTTTCCGTATGGACTACACCAACTAGGTTTTGCCTACAAACCTTGTAACGGCAAAGAACAGCCTGAATTCCGGGATTTATACTAAAATGGTTAAAAACATAGAACAGATAATGCCAAATTTTCTTGATTTACAGGGAATTTCATAAGGAAAATTAGAATTAACAATAAATTGTGTGCCCTCAAAGAAAGTCTATGGGCTTTTCTTACACTGTCAAAACTCAAAAAAATATAGACGATGTAATTGAAGAGATCAAGACAAAACTTTCAGAAATAAAATTTGGCGTTCTTGGAACATTGGACTTTAAAGAAATTTTTGCAAAAAAAGGGGTGGATTATCCTCATGACTACAAGTTGTTAGAAGTATGTAATCCCCAAGCTGCCAAAAAAGCACTTGATTCAGATCCAGACATTGGATTGTTACTCCCATGTACAATTGCAATATATGAAAAGGGTGGAGAAAATTATATCAGCTTGGCCAAACCTACCGCGTTGCTTTCTGTTGCCTCAAATGCAGAGTTGGAATCTATGGGAAAGGAGATTGAGGAAAAACTAGTCAGGGTAATTAATAATTCAAAATAACACAGTAAATCTTTCAGAAAAAAATCTAAAATAGAGTCTGCAAAACTTAATTGCTTTGGAGTTCTATAATAAGCGATTCAAAGTGGGGAAAAATCAGAATGTTTCTGCATCCAATGAATTTTATAAAAATTATTTTTTTGAAAATATGAAAAAAAGTTATGATTTTTGGCACCAAATTTATGATGATTCTCCAATCAATATTTTTCTAATTTGGAAAAAAGCCTTAGAATCAAATTCAGAATTTGCTACCAATTTTAAGAAAGCATGGGACGATAATACAAAAAAATCAGAGTTTGATCTACAGCAATTCTTAGAGACTTGGTCTGATTCCATTCGGGAATCTGATTTTAAGAAAGCGACTAAGTCAATTTCCCAATATTGTGTAAATGTCTCTGATTCTCAAACAAAACTGTATCTTCAAGTCCTTGAAATGTTGGAAAAATATTGGAGAAATATTCAAGATAAAAACATAGAGTGATTTGCAGGAATTTGTTTTTGTTAAGAATAAAACCAAAAAACCGTTTAAACTTATAACCTCTAGAAAAATCAAGCATGTTACACTAATCAGAATGAATTAAAATGAATGAGTTAAACACAGTAATAGTATTTTTACTTGGTTTGTTCACTTCTGGAATAATCATTTATTTTGTAACAAAATTGTTTGGAGAAAGCAAGGGAATAGGAACTGCGATTGTTACTGCCCTTGTAGGTACAGTTGTTTATACTATTTCTTACTATTTGTTTGAAACAGGTTGGATAGCTGCAATTGCAGCAGGAATTGTATGGCTTATTGCACTAAGTTCCATATACAAAATTGGCTTTCTGAAATCATTGGTGATATCAGTGGCAATTTGGATATCAGCCACAATAGTAGGCTTCTTTTTACCAACTGTTTCTGGCCCCCTTTAGGAAAATTTTGATTCTAGAAAAGTTTTATCAAAATACCCTTACTGGATTTTCTCAACATTGTCTAATTGAATTCCGCACATTGCCATTTTAGAATTAAATGGTGTCTGGTGGGTGACAAGTGTCGTTTCTCCTGCACCAACCTCTACAAGTTTTGCTTCTTTGGATAGGTCTTGCTCATTTTCATCTTTTAATGTCAGGTGAATCTCTAGTCGATAATCTTCCTCAAGATTATTCTTTACATTAAATTCAAATTCAACAATTTCTAATCCTTTCTCGCATTTTATTGGATTAATTTCAAAATCATCAGGATTGTTACTCAGTACAAGTGTTGGTGGAGGGGGTTCGGATTTATTTGAGTCTACCATAAAGAATTGATTTACAGGTATTAAAAACAAGGCAACAATAATTATTGCACCCACTATCCCACCAATAACAAATTTTTTTTTGGAAGACACAAAAAAAGTTTAGACCCTTTGCTATTAAATCTAAGGGTTCAAAATTATTTTCCAAAAATTCCTTATTGTTAATAAAGTATAACTTACCAAATAGTAATTCGATGTAGATTGTTTCCCTTTCTACTATAAATAACATTTCTATACTAACTATACTATGGTAAGTTACACCAAAAAACCACAGCAGCACTCGCTGTCAACCATTCAGGTCAAAAAAGAGCCTGTAAGAGAAGTGTCAAATCTTTTGTCAAAATCTAGTCCAGAATGGAAGGATCTTAGAGGACTGACTTGGACCTTGTTTGAGGAGGAGGCGTAAAATGATAAAAACAGTCAGCAATGAAATGAAAGTGATTTCAGATAATTCTGAAAATCATCCTCAATATTTGAAATTTCAGAGACTCCTAGACCAATACTTTGAGATAATAAATGACGAAGAAAAGCGTCAAAGGAAATTCCTTGAGCTGGCAGAACAGAGCCAAAGATTAGAGAAATTGGGGATATTTCCAACATGGGAGATGCAAAATTGACTCAAAATCCAAGAAAAAAATCAAAAATCAGGTTATTTGGATTGCCATTTTCCAAAAGTAATGGCAATATCTACCTGAAATTTGAAAACCCGAAAGTTTTTGGAGGTGCTTGATCTGATTCGTCAAAATGCAGATAAAATTACCAAGGAAATGATTCGACAGTTAGAAATCGAGCAAAGACAGTTTCAAAAAGATCTAGCAACATACTATGGATGGGTAAATCAGAGCCAAATTTTGCTTGGAGTAATCTTACACGAGATTAACAAGAAATGGCAAAGTTGGAAGAAAACACCATATTTTGACAAAATTTCTTATTTTCTCTGTTTCAATAGGTGGTCACTCTGATCAAAACCAAGAGTATCTATAAGCCCAAAGATAGTCTGGATGGTCTTCGTGTATTGATTACTAGGTTTTACCCAAGAGGTGTAAAAAAAACTCATTTTGATATTTGGATGAGAGAACTTGCACCCAGTAAAAAATTACTAGACGAATACAAAACCAACAAAAAAACTTGGAGTCAATTTGTAAAAAGTTTCAAAACTGAACTACTGGAAAATGAAGAAAGCCTTATTGTGATAAATAATCTCAAGAACAAAACAATATCAGAAAATGTTACTTTGCTTTGTTTCGAAAAAGATGGAACTCCATGTCATAGACATTTATTAAAAAAAATTATTCAAAATCCACAGTATCTAAAGTTAGATTTTGAGTCAAATTTAAAAGATGAATAGCAAAAAGTCTGTTTTCTTAAAAATCATGAATAGAGAATCTTTTTTTCTCAAGTCTGCCTCAATTTTGCCATTTTTGAAATTATTTTTGGTAAAATTTGATTTTAATCAAAGGTTATATCTAGAAATAACCTCTAAATAGTAATTTGCCGATTTCAAATAGACTTCAAATCTCAATGATTATAGCTGTTGTGATTACATCCCTAGTTTTCCAATCTGTTGCTTTTGGGGATCCACAAACTGCTGCCTTACAAACACCATTTGTTCTCAGTATAGATGAGATGGCAACAATTGATTCAGAATTAATAATCACCCTTCTAGGGATTGAAGAAGATTCCCGATGTCCTATTGATGTTACTTGTGTTTGGGAAGGAAGTGTAAAAGCAGAGATAAATCTAGTGAACGGTCAAACAAATCTTGGAAATCATATCATTCCTTTAGCAGTTAAGGATGCCGATGCCCAAACTTTTGCTGGTTATTTCATTAAATTGATGGAAGTAGAACCATATCCAATAAGCAGCAGTCCCATTAAGCCATCGGAATACATGGTTACATTCCTAGTAACCAAAGTCAAAGAGATAAACATAGATTCTCCGCTAAAACAATTCAATTCCGGAATTCCAATAAATGAAACCCAATGTAGAAACGACCTCATCCTGATCATCAAATCCAAAGATCTTACTCCAGCATGTGTAAAACCCAATACCGCAGAAAAGTTAATCCTACGAGAATGGGCCGAACCACTTGACAGTCCAAGATCCATACAGCCAATAATTAAAACTGGAACAAATGCAGGGTTTTGTCTCGGATACTGTTTTTCAGAGTTTACCATAACTTCTGAACAAATTGTTTACTCTAAAACGGGACGTGAATTTGTATCAGATTCATGGGAAGACTTGCCTGAAAAAACAACCACTTTTCCAATATCCCAAGAAGAATGGAATGAATTGGTAGATGTAATTGACTTTAAAAAATTTAATTCCTTACCAGATAGAATTGGATGTCCAGGTTGTGCTGATGCTCCTGTTGAATGGATTGAAATTTCATATGGTGGAAAAACAAAAAAGATTGAATTTGAGGCAAGAGAATCGATTCCCGAGATTACCCAACTAATTATCAAGCTGCAAGAAATCCGCAATAAGACAGTGAGCTCCTCAATCGATAGTTTTGAAGACTGTGTTGCTGCTGGAAATCCGGTTATGGAATCATACCCAAGACAATGCAGAACTAGTGATGGACGTAATTTTGTTGAAGATATTAATCCCAAAATTATGAGTCCAGAGGCACAATGCCAAAACTACAATGGAATATGGTTGCCAGATTTCAATGAATGTGAGGGAATTTCAGAAGAACGATGCTCATCCATGAATGGCAATTTCAATGAATGTGAATCTGCATGCCGACATATGCCTGAATCAGAAATGTGTACCCTTCAGTGTGTTCAAGTCTGCGTAATTCCATCAAATTGATCCTGAGTTTTTGAATTATTTTGAAATTAATAATTCTTAGATACGATAAATGCCTGTAAATATTATGACACTAGTTAAAACAACTAGGTTAAAAAAACAGGAAAATACCTATGACATTGAGATCCCAGAGGAATTAGTCAACAAACTAGATTGGAGAGTTGGGCATGTT
>JAICHE010000065.1 GCA_025922755.1 Nitrososphaeraceae archaeon | reverse complement strand
GAAATTTTGGTATGTGATCTTTTTGCAAAGAAAGGAGATGGTGATACTATAATTGAAATTGAAACAGGATTCACTCCACCTGATCATGCTTTAGATACTATTGATTACTCTACGGCAAGAATAATGAGCAAAATTGCTCGCTACAGTAAGCATTGTGCAAAATTTTCCTTGGCAACTCCTGTTACAGGGATAATTCCAATTCCTAAAATTTTTCTTATTCCGCCAAAATCTAGAAAAAAAGAAGATATTGATAAAGTCAAAAAACTTTGTGATCGCTATTACAAAAACCCTCCAATTTCATATGATGATATCCTTAATGCACGATTACATTCAATCTACTTGATAAATGTCGATAAAATTTTCGCAAAAAGCTTAGATCCTCAAGGGTATGTGGATCTTACAGAAAAATTACTGAATAGGAGTGAGGTAAGGTACTAATCTCCAAAAAATTCAAATCCACCAACACTTCAATTAATATCAGATATGATCTGTGCTGCTTGTGAAACTAGGAAACACTTTGAATGCATAGATTGTATTAACAACCATGAAACTCATCTTTGCAGTTGTGATTGCCATGATGAAAATACACCTCCCCATCCAATAGACAAACCTCACTAATTTAGAAAACAATGAAATACAAAGAAAGACCAATGAAAATATGGCCTTTGTGGTAATAATCCCTCTTACGATTGTTGCAATTTTGGGAATAGCTGGATATCTGATATATCGTTTTGTAGTATTTGATTATCTAAGCAGTAAATCTGTAAATGACACTTTAAAAAGATACAATATTAAAAAAACCCCATTTGAGATAGTAAAAGAATACTATGAAAACAAGAATGATCCTCTCTCTGATGAAGCGATATCTAAATTAGTTAAACAATACAGGCAAAATGAACCTGAGCAGTTCCTCGCAATGTATGACTCAACTCGCGAGAAATCTAAAACAGAATAATTTTTCTAAAATTCTATGGTTCGACTGGAATGGAGATAAATGGTGTGCCGCCCTCTCCAACAACAAGTGGCAATTTCCCATCCCATGCTTGAGTTTTTAGCCATTCTAGATAGTTGGGATTTTCTGCCAAAGCCTGATTGATAATTCTAATGGCTTCAGCTTCCCCAGACGCTTCTGCAATATTTGCTGCTGCAAGACCTTCAGCCTGAGCTTCAAGTTGTCTTGCTTCTACTTCAATTCTTATCAAATCATTTTCTGCCTTCTTGGCCTTTTGTTCTGCCTCTACTTTGGATTCGATAGCTTGAGCAAATAAGGATGAAAATTGAAAATCAGTAATTGAAATAACATCTGTAATGATATTGTATACATTAAGACGTGTAGTAATTTCTTGTTCTATATCTGCTTTAACTTGTGGTCTTTTTGTAATTAATTCCTCTGCATTATATCTGGCAGTGACTTGCTTTACTACTTCTTCTACAGCCGGTTGAATGACTCTGCTTTCATACTCTAGCCCTACTTCCTTGTATAGGGTGTGTATTGAGGTTGGTGATGGTCTATAGTTTACTGTTACTTCTGTAGTCACTGTTTGAAGGTCTTTTGATGCAGAAGATGTTGATTTTACAAATTTCAGTGTTCTAACTTCCATATTAATTACCGAGTCTTGAAAAGGCACTACAAAATGAAGTCCTTCCTCTAGTGGTGGAACGGTTGTATCTACTGCATTCCAATGTAGTAATACTCCCCTATGTCCAGAATCTACTATTTGAACAGATGCTGAAACTACCACTCCTATTATGATAAGAATAATTGCACCAATAACTAGGGCCTTTGCCTTCCCAAAATTTACTTGCATGCTTGGCTGTTGGTATTTTGACACTGTTTATAGTTCGCTTAGACTATAATTATACCATGTTATTAAGAATAAAATTTTTTAAATCCTTTTTCAGTGGGAATTAATTCTATTTTTGGTCCAAATATTCCTTGTTTATTTTGAACTTTCATTAAACCTTGATTTTCTAAACTCTGTAATGTTTCATCTAACTTCTCAGTGTCTATTCCAAGATTTCTTTGAATGGAATTGAAATTTTTTACTCCTCGATTCAATTCTCCTAAAACTAACATATCTAAGGACTGTGGTTTCATCTCTCTTGGAATGTCCTCCGAATGTGCTATTTTGGGTGGATGCGTTGTAGATTCATTTGTTGATTGATATGGATGCTGACTGATTTGTTCGGGTTCTCCATAATTCTTCTGTTTCCATTTTTGCACCAATCTTGGAATAATTCTTGATAATGGGATAATCAGAAAAAATACTAGATAAATCCATGCAAAACCATCTTGTGCCATGCAATCATTTAGGACGTTTCCTATTTCATTATTGTCTTTTCTGAAAAGGTATTTAGGCACAATGATGGCAGAATTTTTTATTTTTAATTTTGCCCTATATCAATAACAACTTCATATTTTAACTATTGCTAATTTTTTTAGATCATTCCTGTGATCGTTTCAAACATGAAGATTCATAAAGCAAAAAAACGTTTTATCGACAAATTATGTCAACATCGATGGATAATTTTGGGACATTAGAATACGTTCTTGACAAATATTCAAAAACATGGAGCTGGAAACTAACTGGGCAGCGGGCAGTAAGCATGATTTCAAAACTCGTGCCTGAGGCCTGGTATGGCGAAAATATTGATGAGGTTATTGTTCCTGACAGTACAGAAAGCGTCAAACAACTCAAAGCTATGATGGACCGATACCCTCTTGAGATTTTATCAAAATCCGCATGGCAGAGAAAAGTGATCAAAACCTTTGCTCCAAAGCCGACTCTTCCTCCAATTAAGCATAAACTAAACCGGGCAAAATCCGGCGATCAGTTCAGAGGAAAACTACTTAATTTTCAAAAAGAAGGATTGGATTTTCTATTAAAATCCTCAGGCAATGCATTACTTGCAGATGAGATGGGACTTGGAAAAACCGTCCAAACACTATCTTATGTTGCCACTGAGAAACAAACTTTCCCCGTATTGGTTGTGGCACCTTTAGTTACCTTGCAAAACTGGAATCGTGAGATTTCTAAATTTGTAAAGAAAAAAAGTCGAAATGGAAGGGTACTTGAATCTGAATCTCCATCGACCACTATAATTAGAACTGGAAAACTTGAATAATTGCCAAAAACAGAATTTTACATAATAAACTACGAATTATTATACAAACGACTACCTGATCTATCAAAACTAAATATCAAAACAATTGTCTGTGATGAGGTACACAACCTTCGCTCAAAAACAACTCAAAAATACAAAGCTGTGAAAAAATTGGCTGGACAATCCTCTGTTAGTTATAGAATTGGTTTGTCAGGAACCCCAATTTACAACAGAGGTTCTGAGATTTGGCCAATTGTTGATATTTTAAAACCAGGATTGCTTGGAAGCTTTAAAGAATTCTGTGAATATTTTTGCTATGTTAATGAAAAAGGAAAAGCCATTGTTTTAGAAAACAAAAGGGCCTCTCTTAGAAACGAATTGCAAAAACATGTAATGCTTAGACGTAAAAAATCTGATGTGCTAAAAGAGCTTAAGGATAAAGTTCGTTACAAGGAGGTAATTGATGCTGATACTGAATATTATCTTGAGGAGCTAGACAAAATATGGACAAGATTAGAAGAAGAACAAAAAGATGCAGAAACTGAGTTTAAAAAATCAGCATCATACCAAAGAGCAATTCAAAGTGAAAGGCAGGTAGCAGGTATTGCAAAATTACCTCATGTTATCAATTTTGTAAAAAACATTATGGAAATTGAGGAAAGCGTTGTTGTATTTTGTCATCACAAAGTTATTCATAAATTACTACATGAAAAACTAGAGGAATTCTCCCCTGTCTCTATTATAGGTGGACAGTCTGACTCCATGCGCCAAGACCAAATTGACAAATTCCAAAAAGGTGAATCAAAATTAATGATTGCCGGTCTTAGGGCTGGAAATGTCGGTATTAATCTGACTCGTGCAAAATATGTCATATTTGCTGAATTAGATTGGAGTCCGGCGATTCATAGACAGGCCGAAGACAGACTTCATAGAATTGGGCAAAAAAATACCGTGTTTGCTTACTATTTGATTGGAAATGGCACCCTCGATGATCATGTTGCAAACATTCTGGTCGACAAGAGCTACGAGATTGACTCGATATTAGACGAAAAATCCGACACCTATGAAAATAAAGACAAAGCCAAATTAATTTTGGCGCAAATCCATGATAAAATCAGCTCAAAATAACTAAATTTCTAACCTTTCTTTTATTTTTAAAATTTTGGAGAGGATCCTTTCTTTTTTATCCCCTGGGATTTCTTCTAGACTTTTAATTTCTTTAATTGTTTGATCTAACATTGAAAAAATTTCTATTTGTGGGTTTTTGATTTCTGGTAGGTTTTCGAATCCCGCTGATTGGGATTTCTTGATTAACTCTATTCCTTCAGGTAAAATCTCGTAAAACTTCTCCAGTTTTGTTTCATTTCTAAGAGGTGACATTAACACTAAGTGTCTTTTTCGTAAATCCTCAATTTCCTCTTTGATCTTGTCTTGTGGCACAAGTAAAAATGATGTAATAGTTTCAACATTTTGGGATTTTATCTCTAACACTCGGAGAATTCTTGCCCATAAAGGAATTTTTTCATCCCAAAGAATATGCTTTGCGGATTTTGTAATTGAAAAGGAACCATCCTTATTTGTCTCAATCAGATTCCTCTCCTTAAGGGATCCTAATTGATCAAGAATCCTTCCAATTCCTAAATTTTTTAAATCAGATTTCTCAATGTCTTTTTCATCAAAATTTCCATCTTTACTTATGCCCAAAAATAAAATCTTCAAATCCATCATGGTTAATTTTATCATGTTTTGTTCAAATCAAAAGCGGTTATCTTTCTTTCCACTCGCAAATTATATGTGGATATCACTTATTGTGATCGTGGTCCAATATCAAATTCCAAGAATACCTTATGGTTATGATGAATTAGAACCATTTATTGATAAACAAACTATGATGATTCACCACCAAAAACATCATCAATCATATGCTGATGGACTTAACAAAACACTTGAAAATATTGGTGGCTCGTCTCATCCACAATACATAACTTCAATTCTTTCGGATTTACAATCAATTCCTGAAAAACACAGAGAAGATATTGTTTTTTTTGGAGGTGGATTTGAGAACCATAGATTGTTTTGGGAAACTATGAATCCGAATGGTGGTGGAAACCCCACTGGGAAAATATCTGATTCTATAGATGTTTATTTTGATAATTTTGAAAATTTTAAAAAAAAGTTTTTTGATGCATCTGTTTCAATTGAAGGAAGCGGCTGGTGTTGGTTGGTTTTTAACAGGACCTTCAATAGAATTGAAATAATGACCACTAAAAACCAGGACAGTCCATGGATTTTTAACAAAACACCACTACTTGGTTTAGATTTATGGGAGCATGCTTACTATCTAAAATATGAAAATAGAAAAATCGACTACATCAACTCTTGGTGGAATGTAGTGAATTGGGATTATGTAGGAAACAGGTTTTCAGAACTTTCCGTATAAATTGCCTGATTTGGAAAAATAATTTCTAATTAAAATTAGATTTTTCTCCATTAGAAGGAAATTATGGTAACTAGTAATACTGGCAATAATACTATTGTTTACTGAAGGTAGAATTCTAATTACTTTACAGATTTTAATGTTCTAAAAACATAAGATAAGTTTAGTCAATTATCCCTTAATGGTTCCCTTCCATTGGTTGTTCCTTTCTTAATTAAACAACTGTTTGTTTTACTGAAAAAAATAAAACAAATTTACATCTAAATCACCATTTATCTTATGTGTCTTGATAAAAATAATACAATATGAGCACTATGTATGCGCTAAAAAAAGAAGGACTAACAGAAGCAAAAACCCAAAAGGCATTGGGAATACTCTTGACGGACAGAAAAAATGAATTCAGAGAACTTTCCAACATGATTTTACCCAAAACAACATTAGAGCCAATTAAAAATTGGGATCAATTCGTTTTAAATTTCTGTTTGGATGTAAATGAAGCATTCAAAACTTGGTCTGGGGATATGCCATTGAATTCTAATTCTCCACAGAAAGCATTGACTATTCTAAGGCAGCTCTCGAGAAATAAAACAAGTATGATTCAGTTATCTCATTTGATGAATATTTCATATGATCTAGCTGAAGAGTTTAAAGAAATCTATAAGAGGTTGTAGATTTTTATTTTTTTTAAGAAAAAATCTAGTTGCACTGCTTACGCTGTGCAGTAGAATCTAAAAAGGAAAACATTTGCTAGATTGTAAAAAAATTTCTAGCCTCTTCCTATTCTGAATATGGCAGTACTGCATGAGGGACATGTACCCTTAATTGCAGGTTTGCCATTTTTCATCGTGTATGGACTAGCACCTGTGATTTCTCTTTTATCACGGCACTTTACACAATAACCAATTGTCATACTAACCCTAGGCGTGAGGTTCTATTAGCGAGAACTTGTTAAACTTTTTTTACTATGAGGCAAATTGCCGATCTTAATTTTTATGGTCCATATCAATTTTTTTCGTAATTGTTTTCGATTTTTTATATTTTCAACTGGCGATAATTTCTAGTGTAACAAAATTGGTTAGTGCGCCTTGATACAATAAACTATCCCAAACAAAAATTTCTGCAGTATAAACTCCGGATTCCTTTGGAGTCCATGATAATGACGGACTAAAACTTTGATAACTAGTCAGGGATCCTGAAATCCATCCTAG
>JAICHE010000064.1 GCA_025922755.1 Nitrososphaeraceae archaeon | reverse complement strand
TGTCAGGATCAGAGGAAAATTCCTTGAGAATTTCTTTTTTATCCAACGTTGAGCCTGCAATTTTCCAATATTAAGAAATAGCGATTGGGTTTTGAGCCTCGAAAAGTATGTCTTTTTAAAACACGTCTTGTTTGTTATGTTTCTTACAGACTATTAGATTACATGGAAATCAACACAAGCAAATTCAGTGAAAGTCAAAACAATCAGGACTTTGAGAAATTCATTAAAAATATTGGATTTTATCAAAGATAGTCAAATTTAACTGATATTTTCACCATCTGTGGAAACAAAAGGAAGGTGTCAAATCTGGATTCCAAAGACTAGAGATACAGAGTAGACGTGTTCATAGTTGGTGAGTTGACATGTGAATTTGAAATAAATTCTAATCATAGGTCCGCCTTCATAAATAATACATTAAATACAATACCTAATCCAATCTTATCGTGTTTGGCAGAAAACCTCAACTAAAAGAAGGTGTACATGTTTTTTCCACTAAAAAAAAAGGAGATTATCATGATTTTATCTTTGGAGTTGTAACTGGGGTTGAAGGAAGAAAAGTAGGCGTAAATGGGGTTATAGTTGATCCAGTTGGTCTGAAAAACAAAATATCTCAGGGTAAGGCAGGAGAAAGGTCTGTTGAAATTTTAAAACGACCAACACCTGATAACGTAATTTTGGCCTTAGTGTATAGAGTAGAACACGAAAATTTTGCTGAAGTTTTAGATTTAGATCAAGATAGATGTGACTTAATTCCCCCCAAAGTCTACTCAATGCTTGATGGCTGGATTAGAGAATCAATACCTGAACTTGTAAACAACGTCCTTTCTCTTCCTGATGGAGCAGAGCGAGATCAGGCAAAAAGGGTCCTAAGACAAAAGATGGATTCTCTAGTGGATAAAAAACTCAAAAGGACACTGTACTCCATATGCCGAAGTCTGAAAATCCTCAATTAGGTTCAGGCGTCATTTCTCCATAGTTTTATATTATGCTCAGAAAAGATTTTCGATACAATGGAATATGTTTATGCTGCTTTACTACTTCACAAGCTACAAAAAGAAGTTAATGAGGCCAACATCAGCTCAGTTGTAAAAGCATCTGGTGCTGAAGTTAACGATGCACAAGTAAAGGCATTGGTAGCAGCACTTGCTGATATCAATATCGAAGATGCAATCAAAGCAGCCCCAGTAGCAGTTGCAGCAGCAGCTCCAGCAGCAGCAGAGGCAGCAGGTGAAGAAAAGAAAGAAGAAAAACCAAAAGACGAAGGCAAAACAGAAGAAGCTGCCATGGAAGGTTTATCCTCACTATTTGGCTAGAAAAATTCTTGTTTTTCCAATTTAATTTTAAACTTTTTTCATCAATCTTAATTAGCCGTAGCTGCGCTTTGATTGTGATTGGTTGATTTTTCAATTCCTTCCGAAGTTTTCATTCACATTTTAGATCTATTTGGAACAATGGCATTTGCAGTAACTGGTGCCTTCAAAGCAATAGAACACAAGTCTGATTTTGTTGGAATTATTTTGCTTGCAACTATAACTGGTGTTGCAGGTGGAACCATCCGAGATGTTGTTATGGGGCGATTCCCTAACTCTATATCTGATCCTACCTATGTGATAATCACAGTTGCATCTGGTGTTTGCATCTTTTTTCTGTACTCTAAATTAAAAAAACATTGGAATTTATTTTTGAAATTCGATGCCTTTGGTCTGGGAATATTTACAATAATTGGAGGGACGTTTGCCTACAACTTTTTTGGTTTGAACTTCTTAGCAATAGTGTTTGCTGGAGTATTAACTGCTGTGGGAGGTGGAATACTTCGAGACGTATTTGTAAACCAAGTTCCAATTGTGTTTGTAAAAGAACTATATGTTACTGCAAGTTTCATTGGAATTTTTGTATTTTATTTTGCTTTGCACTTTGGGGCAGAACTATACCTTGCGACAATCGTGGGAATTGTAATTGCAACTGGTATTAGGTTGACTGCAATGAGGTTTAACTGGAATTTGCCTAAAGTGAAAGGGAGTTTAGATTAAGCAGGGGTATAGTCTTTTGCTTGACCGGCGAGGGCTCTTGCTTGAGAGTCTGCCTTTTGCAAGATTTGCTCTTTTGTCTCATCTGTCATGAATCCTGATTCAACTGATACTGAACGTGCAGATTGAGCGGCCTTTGATAATATTTGGCTAATGTTTTCAGGAGTTACATATGCTGCCTCAATTGATAGACTAACTGCCTCTTGGTGTAATTGTGCAAATTCGTTTCTTATCTTCTCGACATCAATTACCATCTCTTCTTCAGAATACTTGAAGCCCTCTTCTATTGCTGAATAAAGTGCAATTCCTGCTTCTACTGGTTTAATGTCAAGTTTTCCTAATAGCGGTGCAAGTTTGTCATTGATTGGTTCCCCTTTCTTAACTGGAGTGGTTTCCTTTGCAATCCAAATGGTACCCTGGTCAATCTTCGTTGGAATTCCAGCTTCCTTGAATTCAGTGAGCATTGGTCCTGGGGCAATTCCTGTGTTTTTTGCGGGAACTACTATATCTATACTTGAAATATCTCCACCTCTTGCTGCAAGCATAATCTTGTTTTTTGCAAGCAAAACATTTAGCTTGAATGGAGACATGTTTGTAAACATGAAAAGACATTGACCTGTCAAATCTGAAATCATATCTTTGATTCCTGGCAAATCTACTTTTTCAAGAGCTTTCTGTGCTACCTTGTCTTTAATTGAAACAAACTCTACCTCTCCTTTGAGTTTTTTTCGTAAAGGAAGAATTTGGGATGCTCTAACCTTGCTCATTTTAACAAGAGCTAAGACCTTGTATTTTTTTGGAAGCTCTTGTAATTGCTCATACATCTGAGCTTTTCTTTTAGGATATGTAGTTCTATTCTCATGCAAATTTCTTCTTAACCTCTTGCACTTGTTTTACCGGTTTACCCATTGTTGTTTTTATCATAATTCTTCTAATGTTTTTCTCACCATTTGGTAATTTTTTCTCAACTGCACTGACAACTGCATGTGCATTAATTGCCAAGTCTTTATCATCCATTGACTCGTCTCCAATTTTACATGATAGTGATAATGAACTTCTTACCCTTACCTTAATTGATGATCTAAATCTTTGTAAAAATGATTCAATTGGTGCATCGTATGGAACTGGTACTGGCATTTTTCCTCTTGGACCTAACAACTGACCAAGTACTTTACCTACAACTGGCATGATTTTTGTGTCTGCTAAAAAGAAATCATATTTGTTTATGAATTTTCTTGATTCTCTTTTGTTTGCTGCAAATTTATCTAACTCGTCAGTTCCTATTACTGCATCAGCATTTGCGGCTTTGGCTTTCACACTCATATCTCCTGTTGCCATTACGCATACAGCTGCAGGAGAACTTGTTTTTGGTAGCTGAACTACTTCATTAATCGCAAATCCTTTTTTGACATCAATATCTTTGAAGGTGATTATAATCTCAAAGGATTGCTTGAACTTTCGTTCTTTGGTTTCAGCTTTTGCGGCCTTTATCATTTCCTCAAGCTGTGCCTCTGTAATCATTACGAACATTTTCGAGATAGCCTACTTAAAATCGTTTAGTGAGTCTGTTTTTGGATTATTCTTAAAAATTGAAAATTTTCACTTTTTAAGAGCAATATTTGTAAAATCAAAGCCAAATCGGGCCTAAACTTACATTTATTAAATCTCTTAAAAGATTTTTGAGCACAATGCATAGATTTGATGAACTAGATATGAATTTGCTTTTTGAATTGACAAAAGATGGATCTATTTCAGTTCCAGCACTTTCAAAAAAACTAGACATCAATGCATCTGTTTTGTATAGCCGAATTAAGCGATTAATGAAGAAAAAACTAATCAAAAAATTCACCATAGTAATTGATGATTCTCTTTTAGGGATAGGCGTAAAGGCATCTGTAGGAATCAACAGGGATCCAAAATTCAAGGATGTAATAATGAAAAAACTTCTTGAAACACCCGAAGTAGTATCAATTTCTGAAGTGACTGGCAGATTTGACATGCTTATCAAAGTTTATGCGGAAAATCTTGAGGTTCTTCACTCTATTGTGATAGAAAAGCTTGGTAAAATCGAAGGTATTCAAAACACGGAAACTTTTGTTGAATTACAAAGAACCGATAAAGACCCAGTTTATCTAAAAAAGTAAATTATTGGAGTTTCTCGTCCCATTTACCTTCATTAATCTCAGCAGTAATCTCTTTTGGAGTCTTTCCTTCTACTTTGATTCCCAAAGCAAGACAAGTTCCAATTATGGTCTTTGCTACTGATTTTAATGATGAGGAGTAAGATTTCTCTAGTTTAGTGTTGGCAATTTTTGCAATTGCGTCAATGGTAACATCTCCAACCCATTCTGTTCCAGATGCCCCAGAACCCTTTTGAATTCCAGCTTCTTTTAGAATAAGTGCAGCTGCTGATGGAATTCCAACTTCAATATCCCATTGTTTTGTATCAGGATCAACTGATACTGTAACTGGAACTTTCATTCCTTCAAAGTCTTTGGTTTTATCATTAATCGCATTAATAACCTCCATGATATTGACGCCAAGAGGACCTAAAGCTGGACCGAGTGGTGGACCTGCAGATGCTCCTCCTCCTGTAACTAAAGATGATATTTTTTGTGGTTCTCCCATGATAATCAATTCGATATGAAAAATTTAATCCTTACTAAGACTCGCTTGCAAGTTTCAGATAATTAGCATCAACTGTCACTGGCAATTGATAAGATGCGTCTAGCAAAACAACGGTTGCTTCTTCCTTGTCTGCGTCTATTCTTGTAATTGTAGCCTTCATTCCCTTAAATGGACCTCCTGTAATTTCAATAACATTATCAACGGCCAATTGTGATACTGTGGATTTCTTTACCAGGTATCCTTCAATATCTTTGAATTCTAATTCTCCACGCAATTGTCCTCGAATGTGTCTTACCCCTTCTACTGCCATATATGCATCACTTGGGTTTATTGCTTCAATTACGACATACCCTTTTAGATTATCTACAAGTAAAACTGACTGAATATTGATTTTGTTTGCATTTGCCTTGGCTTCCAATAAACGCATAACAACTTTTTCTTGTCCACCAGTAGTTCTAATTGCAAAAAGATGAGATTTTACTTCTTCAGACAATTTTACCTACCAAATGTAATCACTGAAAAGACAAACTGTATTGTAAAGCCAATTGCTCCAACTCCTGCAATTCCTAATAGCACTAATCTCAGATGCTGTGAATATTCATCTTTATCTGGCTTTTTTGCCATTTTCATGGTGTTGGCCATATTCTTCAAAGTCTGTCTTGGATTCATTGCCAGAAATTAATCCGGTGTCCTTATATTCTTATTCCAATTTTTATCAAAATCTCTGCTTCTAAATCAAAAATCTGAGTAGATTTTTTATTTACAGGTGAAATAACATCCCTTACATGGAACTGCTAGTGGCATATTCTGATGATCCTGCTGGATACAATATGGCAAAATTCCTTTCCCAAAAAATGAAAAAAGAAGGTGATATTTTTAGAGGAAAGAATTATGATTTACTAATAATCCCAACACCTGCAATCAAAGCAGACTGGTTGGAAGAAAAATATGATTATGATGGTTTTATTTTTCTCTCAAAACACGCTGCAGAATCAGGGTTTTTGGCTTTAACTTGTCATAGTACGGGAAATTTCTCTGAAGCAAAGTTTGGAGGGAATCCCGGTCAAATGGCAATTCCTCATCCTGACATTCAAAAAAAATACCTTCAAAAACTTTGGCAAAATAAATCTAAATTTTCTGATTTTCAAATAATAATAGAGGCAACTCACCATGGTCCAACTGCACTTAACCGCCCCAGCATTTTCATCGAGATTGGAACAACTGAAAAACAGTGGAATGATGTGCCTTTATGTGAATCCATTGCAAAATTAGTAGACGAGACACTCTCTGAAGAAATTAAAAAAAATCCAATAGCAATTTGTTTTGGTGGGACTCATTATCCAGAAAAATTTACAAAAGAATTACTTGAAGGAAAATTTAGTTTGGGAACAGTTATGCCAAAGCATGCCCTTGATTATTTGGATGAAAAACTGTTTTCTCATATCTTGGAGAGAAATCAAAATGCAACTACAGCTCTCCTTGATTGGGGGGGATTGGGACCAAACAAGAAAAAACTCCTTGATTTACTAGAGTCAACTAATTTGGAGATAATAAAATTATGAATCTTGATGAGAAGATTTACAAAAAATTACTTGAAGTTCCCAAAGGAAAAATCACTACATATGGGGAATTAGCAAAAGCGGTTGGTTTTGCAAACGGTCAACGTGCTGTAGGAAAAATAATGAATAAAAATCCATACCCTGTGATTATTCCTTGCCATAGAGTTGTAAAGTCAAATGGCAAAATTGGAGGATATGCATATGGTGAAGAAATTAAAGAAAATATGCTCAAAAAAGAAGGTATCAAAATTAAAGATGGTAAAATTTTAGACTGGGAAAATATGGTTTATAGATTCTAGGATTTTCTTTTTGCAATGGTTTCTTCCATTAATTGCCTTAAATGAGCCTTGTTTCTAACTGTGTTTCCGCCTACTTTTTTGTAAAGTGACCAAAATTCTGGATTTGTGAGTTCTTTTCTGTCTTTTGCAATTTTGAGCAATCTTCTCAATGAGCGAACCTTTGCGACATAAACCTCTTTCTTTCCAACACGCGCGCCCTTTCTTCCTTGTTTTGAACCTTGTTTTGTTCCTCTCTTGTTTTTTTGGTCTTTCTTGTCTT
>JAICHE010000063.1 GCA_025922755.1 Nitrososphaeraceae archaeon | reverse complement strand
TCAAGACCTCCTGGATATGCAAGTAAGAAAAAAGAAGGAGTCCCAAAATCTGCAAAACAATTTTTGCCAATAGGAATTTTTGTAGCTACCATTCTTGGAGTGTTGGCTTGGTGGGGAGTAGATTTGTTTGTTTTAGCAACTGCAACTGGTGGTTTTTCTATCGGAATAGGTTTAGCTTTGCAAGATACCATGCAAAATTATTTTGCATATCTTGTTATTAGAAAGGATAAGATTTTTGAAGAAGGTGACCGTGTCCAGCTTGAAACAGGATATAATGGATACGTGCACAAAATTACGCCTAGAGTTACTTATGTTAGAGACGCATTGCACGAGTCTTTAGCAATAATTCCCACGAGACAATTGGTTTCCTCTCAAATTGTAAACTATACTAAAGAAAACAAACTAGTTCCTGCGGTTGTGAAAGTTGGAGTATCATATTTGAATAATCCAAGACAAGTAGCATCAATTCTTGTTAAAGTTGGTAAGCGTGGAATGAAAGAAATTGTTGATGTGAAGGGTAGACATCTTGTAAGACAAAATAGATGTCCATACCTAGATAAAAACAAGAAAAGTTGTGGATGTGATAAAGACATTCATGTAGATATTACTCAGCCTGTAGTTAGATTTAATGAATTTAATGATTCATCATTGGATTTTTCAATGTGGGTATATGTCAAAGATTATGGAGCTCAATTCAAAACAAAAACAGATCTTAGAATGATCATGTATGAAGAATTTCAAAAATATGATATTAGAATTCCATGGCCAATTAGAACAATCTATCAAGGTGATGAAAAAAGAGAGAACGAGGAGATTAGTAAGAAAGATGCCGATAGAAATCAAGTCATTGATAAATATGGAACGGGAGACATTGGCCGTGGTGGAGATGAATAGTTTACTTTTCTCAAAACTTAAGAATCCCATTACTACACGATCTTTTGTTGATTAGTGTAATTGCAGGAAATTCCTCAGAGGAGATAGCAAAAAAGCTATCAAAGAAATTAAACGGAAATTTGATAAAAACAGAAATTAGGATATTTCCAGATGGGGAAAGTAAGATTACATTAAAAGGAAAAATTTCAAAAGATAAGATAATTGTAGTTCAATCAATTTTCCCCCCTGTTGATTCTAATCTTTTTCAAGCATTGTCTCTAATCTCAAAAGCAAGGGAATATTCCTCTGAGGTAGTAATAGTAGTTCCATATTTGGGATATGCCCGACAAGATAGAGAATTTTTACCAGGAGAAATAGTCAGTATGAAGGTTCTTGGGCAGTTATTCAAAGGAGTTGGAGCATCCAAGATAATTGTAGTTGATATTCACAGTAAGATTGGGTTAAAGCTCTTTAGAATAAAATCTGAAAATGTAACTGCCATTCCGGATTTGGTTGGATATTTTAAAAAACTAAATTTGAAAAATCCTTTAGTGATTTCTCCAGATCAAGGAGGTAAGCAAAGGGCAAAAGAATTTGCTGATGAATACAAATCAGAATTTCTTGCCTTAAAAAAACAAAGAGATCGTAAAACTGGTAAAGTTCAAATCAAGACTGAAAACCTAGATGAAGTTCAGGGTAGAGATCTGGTCATAGTTGATGACATGATTAGTACTGGTGGAAGTATAATAAAAGCAACAGAATTTCTTAAGAAACAAAAATGTAAACGTATTTTTGTTGCGTGTACGCATGCGCTTTTGATTGATGACGCAGAAAAGAAAATTAGAAAAGCTGGAGTTGCAAAAATTATTAGCACGAATACAATTCCCGGAAAAACTTCGATAGTCGATGTTTCAAATACAATTGCAAAGGCAATAGAATAATGCCTGAAAGTTTTTTTATATTAACCAAAGAAAATTTAGAATTAGCAAAAGATGAAATTATTGCTATTGCAAAAACATATGATAGATTTGCCAAAGCAAAATCCTTTTCTAATTTAGTAATAATTCAATCCGCTATAAGTTGGGAAAAAATTACAAAACGTGCAACTTTTGTAAAATTATCAGGGCAGATTTTACGTAAAATGTCAGGTCTTTTTTTAGGTGAAGAGAACTATGAAGTTTTAAAAAATGCAAAAACATTTGCTTGTAGAATTGTAAATTTATCTTCAAAACAGTTTGACATTCAAGGATTAGAAAGATCCATGGGAGATATGATATCAAAATTATCCTCAGCTGAAGTTGATTTAAAAAATCCAGAGATTATTATTTATCTTATTTTTACAAATCAACAAAACTTTTTTGGATTTTCAAAACCTTACAAAAATCCTATGCGCCCTAAAAAAATTAAAAAACATCCACATGAATTGGACTGGAAACTTGCAAGAGCAATGATCAATTTAATTGGATTAAAGGAAGGAGAAACGGTTTGTGACCCTTTTTGCGGTACAGGAACAACACTTCTTGAGGCTGAATCTATGGGAATTAAAGCAATAGGAGTAGATTTTGATGAGAAAATGTATCAATTTACAAATGAAAATCTGAAAGCTAATAATTTTAATTCAAAAATAATCAAAGGGGATTTTAGTCATTTTACAACTATGGAAGACAAATTTGATGGAATTGTAACCGATCTACCTTATGGTACAGCCTCCAAAGTATCTGAAAATCCTCAGGAATTAATAAAAAAATTTGTTTCTATGTTGCCTAGACGTAAAAAAATTGCTATTATGTGCAAAAAAGGATTTGAAAAAAAATTAAAAATGAATCCTTCAAAAACTTATGATATCTATAGGCATAAAAGCTTGACAAGGACAATTCTGATAAAATGAAACTTGTGTTTTTGGGAACATCAGCAGCCCAACCTACTGAGAATCGTGGATTATCTTGTATATGCCTAGAACGAGAAGGTGAGATACTAATGTTTGATGCTGGAGAGGCAGCACAGATTTCTTATCTAAAATCAGGTTTAGGGTGGAATAAAAAAATGAAAATTTTTGTTACACATCTTCATGGGGACCATTGTATTGGAATCTTAGGTCTTCTTCAAACAATGACAATGCAACATAGAACAGAACCTCTAGAGATTTATGGTCCAAAGGGAATTGATGATTTTATATCAGCAAATATTCGGGTATTAAACTTTGGATTATCATTTCCAATAATGATTTCAATTACATCAGAAGGAAAAATTTTAGACTCGAAATATTATTCCATTTTTGCATGTAAAGCTAGTCATTCCATTACTGCATATTCATACCGTTTTGAAGAAAAAGATAAACCTGGTAGATTTAATCTGGAAAAAGCAAAAGCATTAGGAATCCCTGAAGGACATTTATGGAATAAATTACAAAATGGAGAACAAATTGAAGTTAATGGAAAAATAATAAAGCCAGAACAAGTTCTGGGTGACAAAAGACCTGGAAAGAAAATCGGGATTTCAGGAGACACGATACCTACTGAGGAATTGGAGAAATTTTTTGAAGGGTGTGATTATCTTGTCTTTGACTCTACATTCTTAGATGAAATAAAGGATAAGGCCATTGAAACACATCATTCTACTGCCAAACAAGCTGCAACACTAGGAAAAAAGGCAAATGTGAAAAATCTAGTTCTTACTCACTTTTCTGCACGATATAAAGATGAAAAACAACACCTTGAAGAGGCAAAAAAGATCCATGATTCAGTAATTACTGCTAGGGACCTTTTGGAAATTGAAATAAAATAAGATGAAGGAACAAATTGAGGATCAATTAAAAAATGCACAAAAAGTAGTTTTTGTTACGGGGGCGGGGATATCACAAGAGAGTGGAATTCCTACCTTTAGGGGAAAAGATGGTTTGTGGCGTAACTATGACGCTATGAAATTAGCTACCATTGATGCTTTTTATGAAAATCCAAAACTTGTTTGGGAATGGTACAACGAAAGAAGGCAAAATATTTTCAATGCTGAACCTAATTTAGGACATAAAGCGATTGCTGAATTGGAGAATTTTCTCCAAGTTACGGTTCTTACACAAAATATTGATGGTCTTCATCAACAAGCTGGGAGTTCTAATGTGTTAGAGTTGCATGGAAGTATCGTGAAAATAAAATGCACGTCTTGCGATTTTAAAGATGAAATTTTTACACAATTTTCTAAACTGCCTCCTTTATGCAAATGTGGAAGTATTCTCAGGCCAGATGTGGTTTGGTTTGGAGAAGTTTTACCGCAAGACGTATGGAAAGAGGCCATAATTCAGGCATCCAGTTGTGACGTTATGATTATTGCAGGAACATCACTAGTTGTATCTCCTGCTAATACACTTCCTATTTACGCCCGACAAAATAATGCCACATTAATAGAAATAAATCCAGAAAAAACAATAATGACTCTAGAAATGGATTTATCAATTAGATCGACTTCTGCATTTGCTTTGCCAGAATTAGTTTCTATTTTCAAAAAAATAAGTTAAATTAGTCATCTAGTTTTCAATCTTCAAAAATTAACCATTCAATTATTCTATCAATATTAAAAGATGTTAAAACTACTTTTAGAGGTCCAAGTGGAGATTCATCGGACTCTTCACAAATTGCAATTTTCTCAGCGAATGCTGCCTGTTTATTTAGGTAAAACCAAGTGGTATTTCTTTCCCAATTTTTTTCTAATGTTCGTTTATAGATTCGTTGGTATTGCATGGAATGTATAGCCTCGCGAATTTTTTCTAATACATTTAGGTTCTCAGAATATGCATGAACTGAAAATTTGTCAATCTCAAATTCACAATCCGGAAAAATATTTTGAATGGCAACTTCAACTTTTTTAGGATTCTCAGAGGGATTAATTGCACAAAATATTTCAATTTTGCATTTAATGGATGGGATATTCATTTGAGCCATTCTTCAATTTTTTTAAATGATAATTCAATCAACTCTTCTTTTGTCAAATTATTATTAGAAATTGCATCATCTGACAAGGCAATGGGATTGCTAATTCCTACTCCTAATTCACGGTCATCTCTTTCCTCAAAATTTTCTTTTGTTTTGGGATCATCTGATCTTCCTCTCTGTTTTAAGAAATCAAATCGTGTTTCAGTTGAAGCATGAATAGCCAAAAGTTTGACAGTACCGTATTTTCTTAAAACTTCAATTTCAGGCGAGGATCTAATTCCGTCAATAATTATGACTTCTGAGGAAGAATTTTCTATCTTAGGTTTAACTAACTCTGCTACAGCACCTGGCCCATTTTTTTCTCGAAGTTCAAGCATTAGCTTTCCTAAATTAGGGCCAGTAGGCTCAAGATTTCTTTTCTTTGCCTCGTTTCTAACAGCGTTTCCCATGTTGATGATTTCATATCCTTTGGATTTTAGACCCTCAGCAATAGTAGATTTTCCTGCACCAGGCATACCAGTTAAGCAAACAATCAATTTAGTCAATATGTATTGAAAAATCTGGCTTGTCTATGAAGCTACCGGAAATTATTATAAAGATAATTCAAAGAATGTTGTGATGCGTGTTTTTGTAGCTGTTGAAATTTCTAATAAGGATATTATAGATTCTATTAGAAATTTCCAATCAAAAATTACAATAAAAGCAAAACCTATTGAACCTCAAAATTTACATTTTACACTTCAGTTTTTAGGAGAAATTTCTGAGGAGAACTGTGAGAAAATTAAACAAAATTTGAAAAAAATTGAATTTTCATCATTTAAAATAAATTTTAAAGGAGTTGGTGCCTTTCCCAATATGAGATCACCTAGAGTAATTTGGATTGGTGTGGATAAAGTTGGCGGTAAAATGCTAGAAGATTTAGCAGGACAAATTAAAAATGCATTGAAGCCATTGGGTTTTTCTCCCGATAAACCATTCAAGTCTCATATTACAATATTTAGAATAAAAAATAAAATTGGTGACATAAGCAAAAATTTAGAAAAATTCCAAGGTTAT
Source organism: Nitrososphaeraceae archaeon (assembly GCA_025922755.1). Taxonomy (GTDB): domain Archaea; phylum Thermoproteota; class Nitrososphaeria; order Nitrososphaerales; family Nitrosopumilaceae; genus Nitrosomaritimum. The sequence continues at coordinate 1,007 of JAICHE010000063.1, read as the reverse complement.
GAATTTGGAAGTTATTTAGTATCTAATATCAAATTAAAACAAAGTGTACTTACTCCAAAAGGTCCAATCTATACAGACTTAGAAGAGGTGATAGCTAAATGAAAAAAATAATTTCTGAAATTAAAAAATCCATCCTTCCTAGCAAATCTTTACAAAAATCAAAAACGGAAATTGCTGATTTGGCATTCAGACTAGTTGAAGAGGAAATTAGAAAATATTCAGAAGTAATTAATTTAGAGTTTGGAGGATCTTTTGCAAAGGGAACATGGTTAGCAAAGAATGCTGATGTTGATATTTTCATTAAATTCAGAAATAATACCTCAGAGACTAAATTTGAAGAAATTTCAAAAAAAATAGGATTTGCTTCTATGAAAAAATATTCTCCCTATGTTAGATATTCAGAACATCCCTACGTTGAGGCTAAAATTAAAAATACAAAGATCAATGTAGTCCCTTGCTATGATGTAAAATTAGGAGAATGGAAAAGTTCTGCAGATAGATCCCCTTTTCATACAAAATTCATGAAAAAATCTCTTACACCTAAAATGAGAGATGAAGTAAGATTACTCAAAGTTTTTCTTCAGTCTACGGGAATTTATGGTGCAGAAATAGCAAAACAGGGTTTTAGTGGATATGTTTCAGAAGTTTTAATTTTAAATTTCAATAGTTTTGAAAATGTGATAAAGTCAATTGCAAAAATACAAGAAAATCAAGTGATAGGAAAAACATCACAAAAATTTGAAACTCCAATCGTAATAGTTGATCCTATTGATAGTAATAGAAATCTTGCAGCTGCTATATCAGAAGAAAATATTGGTAAATTTATTTTAAATTCAAGAGTATTTCAGGTAAATCCATCTAAGAAATTTTTTGGTCCTAAAAAATTTAAAAAGTCTAAACTAAATTTAGATAACATTTTAATTTTAAATTTTAAATTTAAAACAAGGAGTCCAGACATCATATGGGGTCAAATTAAACTAGCCACAAAATCATTAAAAACTCAATTA
>JAICHE010000062.1 GCA_025922755.1 Nitrososphaeraceae archaeon | reverse complement strand
GCAGAAAAAAAAGTTACGGCAGTTGGATTCAAAGGCACCGATGGATTTGACAAAATTTTCGTTTTGAGGACTGAAGATACTGAAGAAGGAAAAAACGAACTTGATGAGAATGTCCAAGTGAAATTTTATGACAAAGACAAAGAAAAAGAAATGATTGTCGATGCCTTCAAGATTATGGAGTCATTTCCTTTTGTTTTAACTTACAATGGAGATGAATTTGATTTACCATATCTTTACAATAGAGCAGAAAGATTGGGAATCAAGAAAGAAGACAATCCACTTTACATGATGAGGGATTCTGCCACTCTGAAACATGGAGTTCACATTGACCTGTACCGAACTCTCTCTAATCGTTCATTCCAAATCTATGCATTTAGTCAATCATACACTGATTTTTCTCTTAACAGCGTTTCAAAAGCATTGCTAGGAAAAGAAAAAATCGATTATGGTATTGATTTATCTGATCTTAATCTTTACCAGACCGCAAATTATTGTTACAATGATGCTCTGATAACTTACGAGCTTACAAGTTTCAACCATGACCTTTTGATGAATCTTCTTGTAATCATTGCAAGAATTGGAAGAATGCCAATAGATGATATTGCTAGACTTGGCGTGTCTCAATGGATTAGAAGTCTTCTTTATTATGAACATAGACAAAGAAATGCGCTAATTCCAAAACGTGAAGATTTGCAAAGAAGATCAGAAGGGGTTATGTCTGAGGCTGTAATCAAAGATAAAAAATATCGCGGTGGGTTAGTAGTAGAACCTAAAGAGGGAATTCATTTTGATGTTGTTGTTATGGATTTTGCAAGTCTATATCCTAGTATTATCAAAGTAAAAAATCTCTCATATGAGACTGTTCGCTGCTCTCATGAAGAATGCAAAAAAAACACAATCCCGCAAACAAACCATTGGGCCTGCACAAAACGCAATGGCTTGACATCTATTATTATTGGCTCTCTGAGAGATTTGAGAGTAAATTACTACAAGAGTCTATCCAAAAAGGAGACATTATCAGAAGAACAACGTCAACAATACACAGTTGTTAGTCAGGCACTTAAGGTAATTCTAAATGCCAGTTATGGCGTAATGGGTGCAGAAATATTTCCATTATATTTTCTTCCTGCTGCTGAGGCTACCACCGCAATAGGCAGACACACCATTCTTGAGACGATTAAGAAATGTGAATCAATTGGCGTGGAAGTTCTTTATGGTGATACTGATTCTATTTTTATCAAAAATCCAACTGATGAGCAAATCAAAAATGTAATTGAGCAGGCCAAAAAAGATCATGGTGTTGATTTAGAAATTGATAAGGTCTACAGATATTGTGTGTTGAGCAACCGAAAGAAAAACTATCTTGGTGTGACAAAGGCAGGAAAAGTTGATGTAAAGGGGTTGACAGGAAAAAAATCTCATACTCCAGGATTTATCAAAAAATTATTTTATGAACTACTTGACATCCTGTCCAAAGTTCAAACTATGGATGAATTTGAGCGTGCCAAAAAAGAGATTAGCAATAAAATTGCAACTTGCGCAAAAAAAATTGAGGATAAAGAAATCCCATTGGATGATTTAACGTTCAATGTAATGATTAGCAAATCTCCTTCAGAATATGTTAAGACCATTCCTCAACATATTAGGGCTGCCAAACAACTAGAATCTATAAGAGAAGTGAAAAAAGGAGATAAAATTTCCTTTGTTAAAATTCTAAACAAACCCGGTGTAAAACCCGTAGAGCTTGCAAAAAAAGAAGAGATTGACTCTAAAAAATATATGGAATTTATGGAGGCTACATTGGATCAAATTACCTCTTCTATGGATCTTGATTTTGACACTATTCTTGGTAAACCTAAACAGACTGGATTGGATGAATTTTTCTGGAATTAATTTGAAACAAAATGGAAATTGATGGTACTCTTTTAACTATTTTGGGAACTCTTGCGGGAATACTGATTCTTTCAGGATGGGTCGAACAAATAATCAAGGGATACAAAACAAAAAGTCTCAAAGATGTTTCCAAATATTTGATGATTCTAATTTCAGCAGGTGCAGGGCTTTGGTTACTGTATGGTTTGATTGTTGAGGATGTTTTTATTATCGGAACCAATCTTGCCGCAATTGTGCTTATGGTTACTGTACTTATTATGAAAAAAAGATATGATCAAGTAAGACAATTTTCTGATTAAGAATAAATAGAATGCTGAAATTTCAAAGTAAGATGTTTGTAATCAACTGCAAAAATTATGAAGAAATTGCAGGGGACAATATACTTAAATTTGTAAAAACTGTTGAAAAGGTTTCAAAAAAATATGGTGTAAAAATTGCAGTTGCTCCTCCACAACATCTTGTTGGGTTAGTATCGAAAAGCAAAATTCCAATCATCTCTCAACATGTGGATGTCTCAAAGATTGGAAGCACAACAGGGTTTGTTGTCCCAGAGCTTCTAAAAAAATCAGGAGTAAAAGGATCTTTGATTAATCACAGTGAACACAGGATTCCCCCAAAAGATGTTTCTTTGTTAGTTACAAAAATGAGAGATCTAAAAATGATTTCTATAGTTTGTGTAAAGGATGTGTCTGAGGCAAAAAAATACTCTAAATTAAATCCTGATTATATAGCGATTGAACCTCCAGAATTGATCGGATCAGGCAAAGCTGTATCAAAAGAAAAACCTGATTTGATAATTAAAGCAGCAAGTGCAATTAAAGGTGCAAACAACAAAACAAAGCTTCTTTGTGGCGCAGGAATAGTTTCTGGAGAAGATGTTTCTGCTGCAATTTCGCTTGGCTCTAAAGGGATTTTGGTTGCAAGCGGTATTGTCAAAGCAAGAAATTGGAAAAAAATAATTGAAGAATTTGCTCAAAACATGCCCTAAATTTTGATCGGATTAGTTTATTTTTTGTAAACAATTGGTTTACACACAATCCATAAAATCATTAAAATCGATTTGATTTCTATATTATTCTATGAGAAATAGAATTATTTGTTCAGAATGCAAAGTAGAGCTTGAAACTAGATCCGAGCGAAGTATTCAAAAGTGTGAATACTGTCAACTTGCCTAATGAGATATTAGGATTCTGAATCCATAATGGATTTGGATAATTTTCATCACTTCTTTTGAATACTGTTAGGTTCAAAAGCTGTTTGTCAAATTCTTGGATTTTAGATCAAAAAAGACTTTGAACAAGCATTTTTTCTTCAAATTAGTTTAAATCCCTCTAATTTTGATTGGTTAATCACGACCAAAAATGAAACAAATCTACTTTTACGATGAGAATGACGGGAAAAATCGAAAACTCCTAGGAGGAAAAGGTGCAGGCCTTTGTGAGATGACTAGCTTGAAACTTCCAGTTCCACCGGGTTTTGTAATAACTACTGAAGTCTGTAAAAAATATTATGAAAATAACAAAAAATTGCCAAAATCACTAATTCCTGAATTGAAGAAAAACATTGCCAAAATTGAGAAAAAGACTGGCAAAAAATGGAATTCAAAAACTAATCCTCTTTTAGTCTCTGTAAGATCTGGTGCAGCAATTTCCATGCCTGGAATGATGGATACTATCCTCAACTTGGGTTTGAATGATACTACTGTTGAGGGACTTGCAGAAAAGAGCAAAAACCCCCGATTTGCATGGGATTCATACAGACGTTTTATTCAATTATTTGGCAAGGTTGTTTTTGGTGTCGATGATAAGAAATTTGATGATGTTCTTGAAAAAGCAAAAAAGAATCAAAAAGTAACTGAGGATAGTTTACTAAATGAAAATTCTCTGAAAAAAATAGTCTCAGAATACAAAAATATTTGTCAAAAACATACAGGAAAAAAATTCCCCTCTGATCCTTATGATCAGGTCGAGCTTGCAATTAAAGCCGTTTTTGGAAGTTGGATGGGGGAACGTGCAATTGTATACCGTGAAAAAAATAACATTACTAAAGATATTGCAGATGGTACTGCAGTAAACATCGTCTCTATGGCCTTTGGCAATATGGGTGATGATAGCGCTACCGGCGTAGTATTTACAAGAAATCCTGGGGATGGTACAAACCATATCTATGGCGAATATCTTGTTAATGCGCAAGGAGAAGATGTTGTTGCAGGGGTGAGGACCGGAAAATTAGTTGATGAAATGAAAAAAGAAATGCCCGAGTCTTACAAACAATTAGTAAAGACATGTGAACGACTAGAAAAACATTACAAAGAACCACAAGACATCGAGTTTACAATTGAACAAGGAAAGTTCTATCTTTTACAAACAAGAAATGCAAAAATGAATGCAGTAGGAATGATAAAGACTTCAGTTGATATGGTAAAAGAAAAATTAATTGATAAAAATCGAGCATTAACTAGACTTCACGCAGAACAGTTAGAGCAATTACTTCATAAGACACTTGATCAAAAAAGCATAAAAAATTATACCCAGGTTGCAAAGGGGATAGCTGCATCTCCTGGAGCTGCAAGTGGAATTGCTGTACTTGATGTAAAAAGAGCAACAGCGCTTGGAGAAAATGGCACAAAAGTAATTTTAATTCGAGAAGAGACAAAACCTGAAGATGTCCCTGCCTTCTTTGAATCTGTCGGAATTTTGACTAGTCGTGGTGGCAAAACTTCACATGCTGCAGTGGTGGCAAGAGGCATGGGCAAACCTTGTATTGTTGGTTGCTCTGATATGAAAATCAACTATGACAAAAAAACTGCAACTGTAGATGACAAGGTTATCAAAGAAGGTGATAAAATCACAATTGATGGCAGTAGCGGCAAAGTATACTTGGGTGAAATTCCAACAATAGAACCAAAAATTACTCAAGACTTTAAGACCATTTTGGAATGGGCTCAAAAAGCAAAAAAAATTGGGATTAGAGCAAATGCTGATACTCCTGATGCTGCAAAACTAGCTAGACAATATGGTGGACAAGGAATTGGACTTTGCAGAACAGAAAGGATGTTCAACGGCCGAGATAGAATTGGATTGTTTGTTGATATGATAATGGCCAAAACAATTGAGGATAGAAAGAAAATTCTCACAAAACTTGGTCAGTTACAAAAAAGTGACTTTATTGAAATTATGAAAGCAATGGAGGGTTATGAAGTCACTATTAGATTGTTGGATCCTCCACTCCATGAATTCTTGCCAAATCCTGAAGAACTTGGAGACAAAATCCACAAATTAGAATCCACTGAAGATAAAAAAGAGCTTGAAAGACTAAAAGTTATTTTCAATAGAGCTCGAGAACTTGCTGAAATTAACCCTATGATGGGTCATCGAGGTGTTAGAGTAGGTGTAACATACCCTGAAATCTATGAGATGCAAATCCGAGCTGTTTTTGAGGCAACAGCTCATTTGGCAAAAAAGAAAGTAAATGCCCACCCACAAATAATGATCCCACAAATAAGCAGCATTGCTGAATTAAATCACATTAAAGGAATTTTTGACAAGATAAAACAAGAAGTTGAAACCAAACACAAGATGAAATTAAAGATTAACTTTGGAACCATGATTGAAGTGGTTCGTGCTGCTTTGACTGCCAATGAACTTGCAGGTACAGCAGAGTTTTTCAGCTTTGGAACAAATGATTTGACTCAGGCAACCTTTAGTTTTAGTAGAGAGGATGCTGAAGGAAAATTCTTACCTGAATATATTGAAAAGGAATTACTTGAGAGAAATCCCTTCCAATCCATAGATGTTAATGGTGTCGGGAGTCTAATTGAAATCGCAATTTCTAAAGGCCGAGCAATTAAACCCAAATTGGAGGTTGGAATCTGCGGTGAACATGGAGGAGACCCAAGCTCAATTAAATTCTGTCATGGTGCAAATCTAAGCTATGTTAGTGCATCGCCACACAGAATTCCTATAGCAATTGTAGCTGCAGCACAAGCAGCAATTGAGCAACCAAAAACTAAATCAAAATAATCAATACCTATATTCTAAAAACTTCTATGATATTCTGAATACAAATGCTGCCTCGAGTAGATTCCATCAAACAGATGCGACTTAAAATTGGAATAACACAAAAAAAACTTGCCTCGTTGACTGGTGTAAGTACTTCGATGATTAATCAAATAGAGTCTGGAAGAAGTCAGCCTAGCTACAATACTGCAAAAAAAATTTTTGATATTCTGGGAGATATGGAAGGAAGATCATCATCACACAAAGCTGGTGATTTTTGCAGCCAAGATATTATCAAGTTAAAACCTACAAATACATTGCATGATGCAATAAAAAAAATGCATGACCTTTCAATTAGTCAGATTCCTGTTTTTGATAAAAATGAAGTAGTTGGTGTGGTATCTGAAGATGGTATTGTAAAACACCTTGCAGATGTAGGTGAAGCAGAATTAAAAAATGCAAGACTTGCAGATACTATGGAATCTGTCCCTCCTATTGTTGACTTTGATACGCCTGCAAATGTATTGGTGCCATTGATTCGATATTCAAAATGTATCTTGGTTTCAAAAAAATCAAAAATTGTGGGAATCATTACTGCATCAGATACTTTGAAAATGATGGAATAAGATTATTCTTTTGGATGGCTGCAAAGCTCTGCAAGTACTCCTTCCAGTGACTTTGGATGAATGAAAGTGACTTTGGTTCCAGCTGAGCCTGGTCTGACTTTGCCAAGAAATTGAACTCCACATCCTTCCATTCTTGAAACTTCCTCCTCAATACTGTCTGTCTCTAAAGCCATGTGGTGAAGTCCTTGACCCTTTTTATCAAGGAATTTCTTGATTGGGCTTGATTCATTAGTTGGTTGCATTAGCTCTATTCTTCCATTTTCCAAATGAAGTATGGCAACTTTTACTCCCTCGGATTCAACTGTCTCAAATTCAATATCGTCAATTCCTAAGGCCTCTTGGTATACTTTGGCTGACTCTTCTACATTATTTACGGCAATTGCAATGTGGTCTATT
>JAICHE010000061.1 GCA_025922755.1 Nitrososphaeraceae archaeon | reverse complement strand
CAAAATTGATTTTTAGCAGGGAAATTTTATTTCTAATTTCTTGAAGATTAGCTTTTTCTGTTTTTAATGATTTTGCTAAAGAAATTTTTTGGTTAATTTCATCTTCTCTTTCTTCTTTCTCAATATCTGATTTCACTTTGATTGCAGATTTACCTAATTCATTTAAAGATTTTTGGTTTTCAGGTCCTAATCCTTTTCCAATTTTCTTTTTAATTTCTTTTACAAATTCTAGGAAAGCCTTTTGGAATTCTTTTTTGGTTTCTTTATCTTCATGTGCAAATAATTTATGCAATTGTGCTGCTTGTGATACAGCTGGACCTACTGATGAATCAGACGTAGTTTCCGCTAAGACAGTATCCATGAAGTCTAATGCCTCAGTGAGAGTATTACTACTTGTCTCCATATTTCCTTGTAATAGTTCTTGAACAGAGGTAGCACCATCGCAATTTCCTACAGTATCACCGTGGTTTAGATGAGCGGTTAAAGAAGAGGTCCCTACAACAATTAAATGAGAATTTGCTGGATTTCCAGGAGGCATATGGCAAATGGCAGTAGTACTGCTTGATGAAAGAATCGCAGAATTGTTAAATTCTTGGATTTTTCCCTTTTTTTGAGAATTTTGGTTATCTTTAATCGAATCAGCTGAAACAAAACCCATTTGGGAAATAAAACTACTAGTTAACAAAAGTCCTACCAATACAAAGGACAATGCCCTAATCATCAATTAACCACGCCTAAATTCAGTATTAATCTATATGTCAGTCAGATTTGTTTATGACAAATATTACAGACTTTGTTGAAAATGAAGATAATATGATAAGAATTCAAGATTTGTAGTAAATATGCCATAATTTTCACCTAATTGTTATTAACTGATTTTATTATTCGAGGTTAGTGGCGCTAAAAAAATTTGTTGCAACTAGAATGATAACAATGTTTGGCGTTTTAATGATCACATTACTTTTGACCATTTCTTTGGTAGGATCTAACATGGACACAATCCTAAAGCAAGGAGTGGTTTTCCAAGTAAGAGCGGAAATTACAGAAGACCCAACAATTGCCAATAGCTTTTCATCTTCAGAGGAATTTGAAGAATTTGTACAGGATCAGATTGATCAAAGAATTCAAACTCTTGGATTAGACGAGCCTTGGTATTCACCCCAAAGGATAGGATTAACCATGTACAAAATTTTATTATTGGATTTTGGGCATGCTACATTTCTTACTAGTGATGCTGGATCCTCAGATGTCAAAGAAATTATTTTAGAAAAACTTCCAAGAACCATTTTGTTATTCACCTCTGCAACAATAATTATTTCAATTATCGGAATATTTCTTGGTGCCTTATCGGGAAGTAAAGTAGGTTCGGTTATTGACAGAATAACATCAAGCTTTGCTATTATCAGTTCTAGTTTTCCGGTTTGGTGGATTGGAATGTTGATGATATTTTTATTTGCATTTGTATATCAAATTTTTCCGGCAAGAGCGACTCCACCAATTCCATCAACAGATCCCAATTACATGATATCGTTACTGTATCACATGACGCTTCCTTTGATAACAATCGTAATGATTGGATTTGGAGCTTGGGCCTACTTGGTGAGAAATTTCATGGTAGGGATAATGCAAGAAGACTTTATTATGTCAAAAAAAGTAATTGGAATAAGTAAAAAGAAAATCATCTATAGACATGCTCTTAAAAACGCAGCACCTCCCATTGTTACAATTTTGGCTTTGAGTTTGTCTGGTTCACTTGGAGGAGCAATTATCACAGAAGCAGTGTTTGATTGGCCAGGCATGGGAAGATTGTATTTCGAAGCAATTACCGTAATGGATTTACCTGTAATTATTGGTGCAACGTACATTTTGACTGTTTTTTTCCTTGTCAGTATTTTTATCGCAGATTTACTATATGGGTATTTTGACCCAAGAGTGAGGACAGGGCAATGAGTAGTGTATCCCCTCAAGAAATTAAAAGTGAATTTTTACGAAGCAAGATTGGAATTGCAGGAATTAGTATTTTAGCTGTTTTGGTTTTAGTGTCAATTGTTGCAATAGTTGCAATACCAAATGAGACATTTAGTCAGTGGAATAATCCCGGAAATTGGATTTCCTATCCTAAAGTGGCCATTCCAGTTTGGGTTAACCTTTTTTTGGTTGAAAAAATCCCTGAACATAAAATTTTGAGTGATCCAATTGAAAAAACTGAAACTTCGGGAGATATTTCTTTAGTATCACATCAATTTGGAATAAATTTTGCGTATGATGATTTTCCAAATGATTTCATTTACGAATTTTCTGCACAATATTCAGGTACTCCTCTTCTTGAAATGATAGTTGTCAGACCTGACGGAACAGAGTTAAAATTGTTATCTACATCGTTACCGTATTCCGAATCCACAACAAAACACACAGAAAGAATTTTTTCAACTGACGAGTCTATTCGTAAAAATCTTTTTTTGCAATCAGATAAATTTGATTTTTCACTTAATAGATTATCCGCAGAGGATGTAGTTTTTTCACAGATGAGTTCCCATCAGCCCCTAAAGGGAGATTATTCTTTTATGGTAAATCTTTACGGAGTAAATTCGAAAAACGAGATTTCAGACTCAACTTTGATTGTTGGTGGAAAGGCATTTGGAATTATGGGCACAGATGAATTAAGGCGAGACTTGGCAGTAGGTCTTTTGTGGGGAACACCGTTGGCATTATTCATAGGAATAGTAGTAGCCATTGCATCAGTAGTGTTAGGTCTACTTTATGGAGTATATGCAGGATACAGAGGCAAAAAGACTGATGAGGCAATGATGAGATTTAATGATGTCATTTATGCCCTGCCTGCACTTCCATTTTTAATCATATTATCAGTTACAATTAGCAATAGCATTTTCTTGATGATTGGATTTCTGACCATTTTTGGATGGGTTGGAGTAGCCAAGGTTTCCCGAAGTATGGCTCTTCAAATTAAAACAAGAGGGTATATCGATGCTGCCGAAATGATGGGTCAAAAAAGATCAAAAATTATTTTAAGACATATTTTGCCACAACTGCTCCCATATGCATTTGCAAGTATTGCCATATCAGTACCTGCAGCTATTACAACCGAAGCTGGACTAAGTTTTCTTGGTTTGGGAGACCCTTCATTTCCAACATGGGGACAAATTTTACATGATGCAAATGTCTATGGAGCCGCATCCAGAGGCTTATGGTGGTGGATAATGCCGCCAGGCGTAATGATAGCCATTACAGGATTGGCGTTTGTGTTTATCGGAAATGCCTTAGATGTAATCGTTAATCCAAAGCTTAGAAGATAATTAATTTTTAAAATCAAATTTGCGAATGGTATCAATTGTAGAATCACTTAGTTTTATAGTAAAAGTAGCATGGCTTGGATCTTTGGACTCAGTTAATTGTTCAGCAAAACTCACCTTTTCAGGAGAACTATTATCAGATTCACTTACACATAAAGGGAATTTTTTCATGTTAATGTTTTGATTTTGGAGGTATTCTATGAATTTTTTATAATGTTCTGTTTCACTCCAATTAATTTCACTTTCCTCACATGCAGAAATCCATACATCTAAAGAATTTTGATAAATTACTTTCTTTCTTAATTCATCTAAGGTCATCATGACTGGTTAGAAATCAGCACGCTGCATTTTTGAGCCACATCTTGGACAAGCGCCACCACCATGTTTGTTATTACAAACAAGACAAACGTACTTTACTTTAGTACTGCCACCTGAGCCTGATCCAAAGAAACCGCCACCACCACCAGAATCACCGTATCCACCCATTCTACTCATAGCACGCTTTCTCAACAATAATGGAAATACTATGAAAATACCCAAGGCTGCTGCCAGACCATAAGGAAATGGTAAGATCATTTGCAAACCTATGCTGATTGCCAAAGATGCAAATAGGAAAATCAAATAGGTCTTGAAATTAAACAATTCAATGAAAATACCTTTAAAATCCTTATAAAGTTTTGTCAGTATTTCTCAAATTACCATCATAAAAACAATAAATTTTTGATCAAACAATTTCAAGCTTTATAGAATTTCCTTTGCTATCCCATGCAAAAATATCATCGTCCCCATAAGGAAACTGTACAATCAGAGAAACAAGTCCAAAAAAATTGTGCAAATCTGTCAAAGAAGGTTCAGCTGAACCACTTGGATGTGAATGGACTATTCCAACATAGCTCATATCAAAAGGCAAAAAGGAATGAGGAAATCCTGCAAAGGTTGGACCAGTATGACTGAAAGGAGGAATAACCAAACCATCGATCAAAACATTTCCTTTTTTGGATTTTCCCTTCAAAATTAGAATACTCTCGTTTGGGTGCTTTATCTTGCAATATGATGAAATGCTGTCCACTACATCTTGTTTCAATGTGACACTTCGTTCATAATCCTTTTTCTTGAAAAGCATAACATTGGTTTTCCTGCAATACTAATTAATTTTCAGGGGGAGGTATTATGCTGTATTTTGTATTTGAAAATTTTTTGAGCATGCTTTCAATTTCAGCTATTTTTTTTGGAATGTTTTCATTGTTTGAGACAATATCTTTTTTGAACAAGGTTATTTTAGATTCAATGTCAGTTTTTTGTTCATTAGATTTTTTTAAGACATTCTCCAATTCTATGAGTTCAGCATTATCAAATGAGGATATTTGCTGTTGAAGTTCGTTTCTTTTTTGATTGTAATTATCGACCTCATCAATAAAATTTCCAAGGTATTCTTCAGTTTCAGTAAGATGTGTCATTGTTTTTTCAATATCCTTTACGGAAATTGACCCTGAGGTAATTCCTTTTCTGACATTTTCTAAAATTACAATAATAGAGTCTTTGTTTGAGGGGGTTAGAGATTCAATAGGATCATTAATCAATTGAGATAGAAGGACTTTTTGTTCTTTGTCTAACGAAGAAGCATATTCATATCGACCCAAAGGTCTTGAGATCTTTGTGAATTGTGCATCAATCTTGTTTTTAATCAGAGTTTTTGAATTTTTAAATGAGGAGAGCGATTCATTTAATGTTTTAAATTCAGAATACCTTTCACTAGATTTTATTTGTTCCACAGATTTTTCAATGGTTTTAATTTTATCATCTAAGGAATTAAGTTCACTTTCCAGTTCTGAGATTCTTTGTTTTTTTGCAATTGTTTCATCACGAGTATTTTTTAGTTCTTCTAAGGATTTTGTGATTTCTTCAGAAGTAAAGTTGCTATCTTGAAAATTTTTAATCAGATTTTGAATCTCGACATTGTGAGAATTCATATCGGCCAAAATTTCTTTTAGTTTTTCTGCATATTTTTTTGCAAAAATATGGATTACACGTGTCTGTCTTCCTAGTACGTCACCAATTTTTTTTAATCTTTGATTCAAAGTATTGTTTAACTCAATTGCATCATCTAGAGATGAAACATCCGATATTGAAGTGGACTCTTTTTTGATTATTTCAATAACTTGTTTTTTTCCACGTACGACTATTATTCTGAGATGTTTATCAATTTCATCTACCTTTAGATCATCTTTTTCCAGAGTTTTTCCTATACTCGCTAGTTCTTTGATAAGAGGAGAAATTTGTTTACTGTGGGTCTTTATTTCAGAAAGAGTTTGGTTAGTTCGGAGTTTGAGTAAATCATCTGTAATTTTTTGGACATCTGATAATTGGACTTCTTTTTGTTGAGGGATTTCCTCTATGATTTTTTCTTCTTTTTTCTTTCCCCATCCAAATACCATTTGTATTAGTTATTTTTTGGGGATTAAATGTGTTAGATAATTAAATTTAAAGTCAACCCTTAAAAACTAAACCTGTGAAGAATTCCAAAAAATCCTTTCATACTGGAACTGTAAAAAAATCCATCCTGGTAAAAGCACCCAAGGAAAAAGTGTGGAAAAAAGTAAGCAATCTTGTAGGTTTGCCCTCATGGCTGGTAGATTGCAAAAAAACAGTGTATTTATCAAAGACAAAGCGAGGAATTGGCGCAATCAGAGAAATTACGTTTAATGATGGAAACACTATAGAGGAACACGTTGTTGCATGGAAAGATGGAGAGTATTTTACATATGTTGCAACTGAAGGATTGCCCCTTCGCGCATATGTAGCTACCATTTCGATAAAACCTAAAAGTAGAAATTCTGTTCAATTAACTTGGCAATCTTATCTTAATAGTGAAAAAATGACAGAAAAAGAATTCTTGGAATTCCTTGTTTTTATGGGGACTTTTTATGAAGCAGGATTGTCAAACTTGAAAGAAATTTTAGAAAAATAATTCTAAAATCAAAGTGTAAATACAGTGAATGAAAATTAGAGATATGAGTGATATTCGCTTTGTAATATTAGGAGCAGCACTCGTATTTGCAGGATTTTTAGTATTAGGAATTTTTGGCGAAAATTACCAAGCATCCAACATTGAATCAGATGAATTTGGAACATGTTTTGAATATTCAGAAGATAGAGAGCCAGTACCAATAGACTGTTCTTCAAAAATATTTGATCAAAGTGTTTTCTTTGGAATCATAATAGTAATAATTTCTGCAGGAATAGTCGCTTTGGTTAAGGGAGTTCGAGGTGATTGGGATAGCAAAGTAAAGCCTGAAGACATGGTCGGTCCCAGTAGAGACAATAGAATGGATGAAAATGACTCTGGCTAGCCACTAAAAACCTCTAAGCTTTTTTAGAAAATTGTTTTTGTTTTCTCTTATCTGCAGAGTCATCTTCTAATCTTTGAAAATAAACTTCTTCGTATGGCATTTCTAGGAAATACTTGCAAAATTTACATTTAAGCTTAAAGTGTAATTTATGCCTAAATTAGTATCATACTTGCATTCAGTTTTAATTTTTTTCTACGATTTGTTTTAGGTTCTCAAACAGCTGGTCGATTTCCTTCATTCGTTCATCAAATTGAGTATCAGTTAACGTATCTGGTTTTACT
>JAICHE010000060.1 GCA_025922755.1 Nitrososphaeraceae archaeon | reverse complement strand
TGTGCTCCATCCCATTCTCCAAGAGATCTAATGCCATCTATTGTTGCGGTTCCATAACCTGATAGTGGTTCACCGTAATTCGCAAACGCATAATTTGCAATTAGTCCAAAAGAGAAAAGAACGGCAAAAGTGATTACTACAAGATTTGTTATCATGCTCAATTCCCTGTTATTGAAATCTGTTTAAAAGTTAATCCATAGAATTACTCTGTTAATTGAAGATGCCTGAAAAAATTCCTAGTTTTAAAACATTACTGATCTTTTTGCTTTGAAGTTTTTTATTAATTTGACAAATCATCAATTAATGCAAAACGAACAGTGTGGAATCTGTTGGGATTTGAAATATGATAAGCAAGGAAGACACACTCATGGAATTTTAAACTCGCATGATTTTGCCCCCTTTGATTTTTGTCTAAAATGCAAGCAGCCAAAATTTGATCATGATGGCTTTCTTACTCATCCAAGCATTTATGATCTGAAAGATTCCAATTTGCAGAATTATCATGAATTCGAGTCGGCAATTACATCAAAAACAAATCCAAAAAGAAGAAAATTATCATTTGCTATATCTGGAATAACTGCTATAGTAATTTCTGCCAATATCAGTTTGATGAATCTCTTTTAATAGGAATCTAAAATATTATTTTTTATTTATGATGAGAAATGGCATGATTTCTATCTTATAATCTGCAAAACAGCATTTTTATCAATAAGATTGCTTGATTTTTGTGCCCAAGAGCTTAAAACAACAGGGATTATCATAGTATTGTGAAGGTTTTCAATTCCATGATCTTCTTTGGAATCACACTTTTGATAGTTGGAATGTTTTTTTCATGGTTTGCCTTTGGAATGTCTGAGAACTGTGATTCAAATCAAGATGTGATTGGCATGAATCCATGTGTTTCTACTCCGTGGAATCTGATAGGATTGTATTTGTTACCTGGAATAGTTTTGATCAGTTCTGCAATTTTTCTTAAAAAGAAAATGAGATAATTCTTTTTAGTCAAAATAAAAATAAAAAGAGTGGATTGAACTCTAGATTTTTGGCATTATACTCGATCTTGTCTTTGCAGAAATTGCAATTATAGAAATGATTGCAACTGCTAGGATCATGACTGCGATGGTTCCAAACTCTGGAATTGCAAAAGTTCCTATGATCTCAACTGTTTCAGCTCCTGCTGGGAATGCTACTGTCACTGTTCTGTCTGCTGATCCTTTTGTTTCCTCAAAATCAACTTCTTCGTTATCCACTAGCACAAAGAAATCATCGTCTTCGTTACCTACTGTTGCATCAATAACGTCCCTTGGCAACGTAACTGTAATTGAACCATCATCTTTTGAATCTAATTCAATGATGACTGAATTTGCACTTCCATCAGCTGTCATGCTTATCACCTGTCCGCCAGAAATCTCATGATCCAGTGTTACTGCTACTTGAGAACTTTCTGTTGGGTTTGCTGAAATTAATTCTGGTTTTTGTGCACTTGTTGTCTCAGTTGCTACGGCTTCTGCTGTTCCTACATACACAATTCCTTGCATCCATGGATGAACTATGCAAAAGTAAGGAAAGTCTCCTTCCTCATCAAATTGGAAAGAAAATGTAGTTCCTGCCATAAACAAACTGCTGTCAAATGCTCCTGAAGGTCCATCGGCTGCACTACCGGCAGTGACAGTGTGTGCTGCAGAATCATCATTTGACCATGTTACTTGGTCTCCTGGATTGATTGTCACTTCACTTGGTATGAAGCACTCGTTTGTAGCCTCACATCCTGGTACAGATGTACCTTGAGGAACGCTGACAGATACAGTCTCAGCAAATGCAAAAGGCATGCCTAGCGTCATGGCGATTCCAAAAACTGCCATTGAAAAAACTGCTTTGCTGCGTATATTCATTGATCCAAGACTTTACCGGAAAGATAAAAAACTTGCCCTTTCTAGTGATACTAATAGCATATAGTAAGATCTTCATCATGCTAGGGGTATTTCACCCCTGGTGTGTTTAAATTTAAAATCATATAGTTTTCATTTCAAAAATTTTGTTGTCATTATTGATAAAAGAACAAATAATGTGACTCATTCTTGGAAAACATCTTTGACAAGTGTAGATAAAGCTGCTATTGGATGGTCGGTTGCAATAGTTGCAGTTGCAATAGGTATTACTTTTGTTGGTCAAGAGTCTCCTCGAGAACCACTTGTGATGCAATCGGCCCTAGAACCTGAATTGTTTTTTACACTCCAAGGAGAAGACTCTATTGGGAATTATCAGGGAAAGATTTTTTCAGCAGGTCCCAAAATGACATATCTTGACATCTCTTCAGATTCTAGTCTGATTTTAGCTTCGAGTAGTGGAAGTGATACTGTTTTTGCCTTTGATAGTAAGGGAAATAATTTGGCATCCATTCCAGTTGGTAAAACTCCAAAGGGCGTAAAAATTTCACCCACTGATGATTTGGCTTTTGTAGCCAATGAAAATTCTGGAACCCTGAGCGTAATTAATACAAATTCTTTTTCAATAATAAAAGAAATTCCCGTTGGAAAAATTCCACACAACATTGTATTTTCTTCTGATGGAAACACAGCATATGTTACAATTCAGGGAGGAGATACAGTTGGAATAATTGATGTAAACTCGCTTGAACTTGTTGATCTGATTCAAGTTCAGAGTCTCCCTCACAATCTTGATCTAACTCCTGATAACAAATATCTCTTTGTTGCAACTATTGGAACTTCTGATGTTGCAGTAATCGATGTTGCACAACAAAAAATTATCAAAAGAATACCTGTAAGCACAGGCCATCATGGAATTGATGTTGACCCTAGTGGAAGTCGAGTATATGTTTCTGGAATTGGCTCTAATCTAGTAAATGTAATTGATTCTGATGCGATGGATCTGATAAAAATAATTCCCGTAGGTGATGGGCCTCATGGTCTGCGCACAAACCATGATGGTTCTTTGCTATATGTGGGAGTTACTCAGACAAACGAACTAGTGGTAATTGATACGGCCAAATTGCAAATTCAAAAAGTGATTCCAGTGGCAAAGGTCCCTTTCTGGATAGCTATGCCTGGTAATCACTAGCATACAAATTCGCAAAATTTGTTCCCAAAAAACCTCTTTTAGCAGTCATATTCTTCAATTTCTAGCGAGTCTTTTTCTGAATCAATTATGAGCAAGTGTTGAAGTATTGATTCTCTGGAATTCATATGTAAATCATCACTGATGATCTTAGTACATAAGATTAACCATGAAATTGTCGCAAAGCTAGCCATAACACTAAATCATGCAAGATTGCAAAAAAAGAGAGAGATTACCAGATGAGTTTTTTCTTTGATTTGCCTTGGCAGGTAACAAAATGATTTGTTAGCTCTTCTTGTGATTGACCTGCAAAGGAGCAAAAAATGCAGTATGAAGTCATAAGGTATGGTTGGTTTCTCAGATTATAATTAAGATGGTTATTGTAAAATTCTACACTATCTTTATCTCTATAACTAGAATAATCAAAAATAATTGTATCTTAAAATTTCCATACTTGTTGTTGGTATTGTTGTGTTGTCTACAACTTACAATGAAATTTATTCTCAGCAACAAAGTTTTGAGGACTTTATGGAGTGGTGTGTTCCTCAGTTTGGAGACAAATGCTCAGAATTATATGAAGGGGGTGGTCTTGGGTTGTCTGATGTTAATTACGACTTGGTAATTATAATCTTGGTGATTGTGATTGGGCTTGCAATCTTGGGGAATTATCTTTGGAGTAAAAGAAAAGGAAGAAGATACTCTGAGGAATAACTTTAAATCAGCAAAGAGATTTGAAAAGTTCCATCATTCTAGTTTCTTTTTGGTAGGTATGGGATTATCGCTCGAACAAACTCCATAAAGTTTTTTGTTTGCATGTAAACGGTTCCGGGACCTGTAATCTCTATTACCAAAGCCTCTCCTCCAAACAAAGAGGTTTTCAAGCTTCCGTGTTTTGATACTCTGTATTGTGCACTTGAGCTTAGGGCGACTAGCTGATAGTTGTCAAGAATCATCTTTTCTCCTGGTTCTAATTTTTTTGAGATGATTCCTCCCCAACCATTAACAAACATGTCTCCTTTTCCCATGGTCTTTAACATGAAGAGGTTGCTTCCAAAGATTCCTTTTGTGAATCCCTGCCATTCTGTATCAAGGGTCAGACCGTTGGTTGAGCCAACAAATGCACCTGACTGAATAATGTATTCCTCATCTACATGAATTACCTCGATGTCGCCTAGCATATTGCCTGTAAGTCCTAATGTACAGTCGTCTTCGTGTGCGATAAACTCGTTTACAAAGAATGATTCGCCACCAAAGGCTGCTGCCTTCAGTGATTTGAGAAAACCACTTTTTCTCATTCTAGTATTTGTCTCAATTTCTCCTCTAATGAACACCATAGCAGCGGCTTCAGCTGTTACGGATTCTCCTTTTTTGAGTGTAAACTCTATTAATCCCATTGGATTTTTAATGATTTCATAGTTCATAACTAAGAATCAAAAGAACTTGGAATTAAGATTTTATGGAAATTGAGTTCCTTGAAAAATTAAATTTCAAAGTTTCTTTCTGATCACTTTTTATGTATAGTGGCGCACAAGAGGCGACTGGTGAACGGTTTGTGTTAGGTAAAGACCTAGCACAATCTGAAATTCACTTTCTAAAAATAATTGCAACGTTATTGGTTGCAGGTATTTTGATTGGTTTGATTAAAATTTCATATTTGAAATTTTTATGCAGCATGGTGTTCATGTATTGTAGATAACTTTGTTGTATATTAGAAATAGCAATACAACTCTATTACAACACGTCTTACGTTATCATTACATGTTACAGTAAAGCCAAGGCTGAATTGCTTTATCTTAACATGCTACAATTTGGACAGTGTTTGTATTCAATTGGAAACAATGCTTTGCAAAAAAAACATTTTTTTGTTGTTGTTTTTAATGCTTGTTTGTTTTTGTTGTTGAAATTATTTTCAACAATTACTTGTGCCATAAATTCTTTTGTTGTTTTTTGCACATAACTAATCTCTTCAAAACAAGCTTACAAATTACAAACATAGCTAGAAAAATTTTGTGAAATTTAATTTTATTTTATTGCAAACAATAAAAATAAAAATTCTGTATTGTTTGCATTGTATTGATCTTACACAAATTAATTTTTGGCTACAAAAAAATTGTCATGAAACATTTTAACATAACACTGTCACATTAAATTTGAAAAATCTTAAAACATTTTTTTCCAAAACAACTTTTAAAAAAATTTCCAAATCCAAATTATAATTAATCACAATGCATTTATTTCAAATTCTAACTAATTTTCAACATTAGAAGAATTTATGAGGATACTATAGTATAACAAGAGATATGGGACAAAATGGTGTTATTTCTTTTCAAAAAATCCTAAAAATTGTGTTTGAAACGAGCCCAGACATGCTTGTTTTTTTGGATAAGGAAGGAAAAATTCTTGATTGCAATGAAATCTATGCACAAAATTTTGGTTATAAAAAAGAGGAATTGATGGGAATGAATGGTCCAATAGATATGGTTTCTGAGAAAGACAGGCAAAAAGCAATCTCTGCAATGGGTGCACTAGTTTCAGAGAAATTAAAAACAGGAGTTCCATTAGAAGTTATAAAAAAAGACGGTGTTTGTTTCCCTTCTGTTTGGAGTGGTGCTGCACTACATAATGAGCAGGGATATTTGGAAGGATATTTAGTAACAGGAAAGGATCTCTCTGAAATTGAATTCTTGAAAAATAAAATAGAAAAATCAGAAGAAAAAAGCAAACAAGAAAAAATGACAATGCTCGGAGAAGTTACATCTAGAGTTGCCCATGACATTAGAAACCCTTTGTCTAACATCAACATGTCAATTAACTTGATGAGACAAAGCAACCCTGATACTAAAATTTCTGATACATCTATTCAAGAAAAACTTGATGTAGCTGCCAAAAATCTTGAAAGAATATCTCACCAGGTAAACGAAGTTTTAGATTTTATCAGGATACGTCCTTTGCAAAAAGAAAGTATTTCTTTGTCTTCTTGTATCTCTTCTGCACTAGATTGTGTTTCTATTCCAAAGAACATCAAAATTGAAATTAATGACACTGATATTGATATATCTGGAGATAGGGAACAACTTCAGATTGTCTTTGTGAATTTACTTGTTAATTCTATCCAGTCAATTGGAGATAATGATGGAACAATTCAGATAAAGACCAGTAAAGAGAAACAACATGTGATCATTGAAATTTTTGATTCTGGAAAAGAAATACCTGATGGAATTTTACCTACCTTGTTTGAATCAATGACCACAACAAAACAAAAAGGTACTGGCCTTGGTCTGATAAGCTGCAAAAATATTATACAAAACCATGGGGGAATAATTTTTGCTAAAAACAATCCCAAAGTCTTTACAATCAAACTACCTGTAGAATAATCTCATTCCATACCCTCATTCCCCCTAGTAAAAAGCTGAATTTCTTTAAATGAAATATGGGGCGAATTTTTTTGAGAAAAATGGTGTCTTCCTGCGACTGCTCTCCTGAATGTTGCAAATCTGATGATACTACAAACCATTACCATACAGGGGATAATTGCTTTCATCCTGATGGCGAAATTCACGCAATTTGCGAGGAAAATACTGAAAACTCTTTTTGATTTTTACTCTAAGATGGGCTTCATAATTTTTCTGAATTAACTTTCACAGCCAATTCCGTCATAGTTTCCATCAAATTTGTGTGGATCAGGTTGCAACACTTCAAAGTCTCTGTACTCTATATCGCTACAATCCAAATCCGGCGGAGGTGAGGGAATACAAACATCAGGATATGCTGGGTTGCAATCAGGTTCTGTGACTTCTATGCTTAATTGCGAGTCGTTATCTTTACATCCATGCTTTATTGCCCATTCAGTTGCTGCAAACTCGCTATCTTTGCAAAACT
>JAICHE010000059.1 GCA_025922755.1 Nitrososphaeraceae archaeon | reverse complement strand
TATGCCATCATTTCTCAGATACTTGTGTGGTAGCCGAGATGAATTCCAAAGTAATTGGTTTTATGACTGGGTTTATACCTCCAAAATACCCTCAAACACTATTTGTTTGGCAAGCTGCAGTTGATTCCGAATACAGGAATAAAGGGATCGCTCAGAATTTGGTGTCTCATGCCCTTGATCAGGCAGGATGTGAAATAAAATACGTAGAGGCTACAGTTACATCTTCCAATAAAGCATCCCTAAGGTTTTTAGAAAATCTTGCAGATGATCTTAAAACCAAATTCTCATTGACTCCTTTATTTTCAACTGATGATTTAGGGAAAGAGCATGAACCAGAAGATCTCATAAGAATAGGTCCTATCTCTCGTAAATTTATGGAGGTAACAGTTTGAAAGTAATTAATTCTATGGAGTCGGCAGTAAGATCTTATTGCCGGGCTTATCCAGTGGTTTTTGAAAAATCAAAAGGAATTAACCTGATAGATGAAAATGGGAAAAAATATTTTGACTTTCTATGTGGAGCAGGCTCTATTAATTATGGTCACAACAATCCAATCCTAAAAAAAGCAATCATGGATTATCTCAATGAAGATGGAATAGTCCATAGTTTGGATCTTGCCACAAAATCTAAAGAAGAATTTTTAGATTCATTTCAAAAACACATTTTGTCTCCAAGACATTTGACATACAAAGTGCAATTTACAGGACCAACCGGTACAAATGCTGTTGAGGCTGCATTAAAGCTTGCAAGAAAGGTTACTGGCCGTTCAAAAATTATCTCTTTCACAAATGGTTTTCATGGAGTTTCATTAGGATCACTTGCTGCAACTGGAAATTCTCATCATAGGGGAGGATCTGGAACTTCTCTTCATGATGTAAACTTTATGCCTTATGATGGCTACATGGGAAATAAAACCAACACAATTGATTATCTTAGACGTGTTTTAGAAGATAACAGCAGTGGTATTGATCTTCCTGCAGCAGTAATCTTGGAAACTATTCAAGGAGAAGGGGGAATCAATATTGCAAGCTCAAAATGGCTAAAATCGTTACAAGAATTATGTCATGAATTTGGAATCTTAATGATAGTGGACGATATTCAGGTAGGTTGTGGGAGGACTGGAACTTTCTTTAGTTTTGAAAATTCTGGAATAGAGCCTGATATGGTGATTATGTCCAAATCAGTAAGCGGATTTGGTTTGCCCTTTTCCTTTTTACTCATAAAACCCCGACTAGATATTTGGGAGCCTGGTGAACACAATGGCACCTTTAGAGGCAATAATCTTGCCTTTGTCAGTGCAAAAACCACTATTGACACTTTCTGGACTACACAGGAGCTAGAGGCAGGAATTACTCTAAAGTCAAATCTACTCAAAGAACGACTAAATGAAATTACGACCAAATATCTTTCTTCAGAAATCGAGGTTAGAGGAAAGGGGTTGATCTATGGAATTGACTGTATTCTTCCAGATTTGGCTGAATCTATTCGTGACAAGTGTTTTGAAAATGGCCTAATTGTAGAAACTTGTGGCTCTGATGATCAAGTAATAAAGTTCCTTCCAGCTTTGATTATTACAGAAAATGAATTGTCTCAAGGGTTGGATATTTTTGAAAAAAGTGTAAGGCAAGTAATGGAAGAATCCAACTTTCACAAAAAACTAGAATCGGAAATTATTCAAAAATGATAATTCGGCATATTGATTCTATTCGTGGAACTGAAAGGGAAGTTAAAACCCAAAATTGGTCTAGCTCAAGATTGATCCTACGAGATGACAACATGGGGTTCTCTTTTCACGAAACAATTGTCAAACCTGGTACTGAAATACCCATTTGGTACAAGAATCATTTGGAATCTGTTTATTGCATAGAAGGAATTGGGGAGATTGAAGAAGACAATGGAATTAAACATAAAATCTCAAAAGGTACAATTTATGCTTTAGACAAACACGATAAACATACCCTCAGAGCTTTCTCTGAGATGAAAATGATATGTGTTTTCAATCCACCACTCTTGGGACCTGAAACACATGATTCGAATGGAGTGTATCCCTTGTTAAAAACAGGAGGGGAAAAATAATATCTCAAAATCAAACGCAAATTGATTTTTATCCAACTCGAATGGGGACTAAATCTAAAATTATATCAAGAACAGATCCAGTAATTTATTCTGAATCTTTCTCACCGCTTTCAGAAAGTAATCTGAAATTCTTTAAAGATAACGGTTATCTGATTTTTGAAAATTTATTTTCACGTGACGAAATCAATAGTCTTTTGGGAGAATTAAAAAAATTAACTCTGAATGAATCAAAAAAGAAATCCCCTCAATTCATTTTGGAGGAAACTGGAAAGGAGGTTCGTTCCATATTTGACATACATAAAATCAGCGAAATGTATGGACGGCTCTGCAAAGATAAGAGAATTTCAAATATCGTAAGGCAAATCCTAGGAAGCGAGGTTTACATACATCAATCACGCGTAAATCTAAAACCTGGGTTTGATGGAAAGGAATTCTATTGGCATTCAGATTTTGAAACATGGCACTCCGAGGATGGAATGCCCAACATGAGGGCAATTTCATGTTCCATCAGTCTTACTCCGAATTATGAATTCAATGGACCTCTTATGGTGATTCCTGGTTCCCATAAGAAATTTGTATCCTGTAGCGGAAAGACCCCTGAAAACCACTATCGCCAATCATTAAAGCGTCAGGAAATAGGGACTCCAGACAAAACTATTCTTGAAAACATGGTTAATGACGGAGGAATTGTATCAGCCAAGGGAGATGAAGGCACAGCAATATTTTTTGATTGTAATATAATGCATGGATCAAATGGGAATATTTCTCCATATCCTAGGAGTAACGCATTTTTTGTATTTAATAGTGTAAAAAATAAACTGGTAGAACCTTTTTGTGGGTTAAATCCAAGACCTGAGTACATTGCATCTAGGAATTTCCAATCCGTTGAGCCAATAGAAAATTTTCTGAAAGACAGCAAATGATGAATTTTAAAAGATTTACTTTGAAATTATATGCTGAATTTGTGCAATTTCAAAAACATGGAGATCTTTACAGACTTCGGAGAAATATTTCGGAAATTTCAAAACATAGATTATCGTCTTAACAGTATTATTGGTGGATAAGGTTTTCTTCTGTATATGATTAATTTTGAAGAAACTTCATCTGAATTTCTTGAATTAGCAAGTGAGGTTAGGCTCAAAATACTTTCAGAATTAATGCAAAAACCATCTCGGGTTACTATTTTAGCAAAAAAATTTAATGTGACTGCACAAGAAGTGCATAGGAATTTTGATAGAATGTCCACTATGGGATTAATTCAAAAACAAAAAAATAATTTCTACGCAATTACTACATTTGGAAAGGCAATGTACGCCCAAATTCCCTCCATATCGTTTTTATCCAGCAATAAAGAATTTTTCAAAAGCCATAGTTTTGAGAACATGTCTCCAAAATTTCTAAGAAGAATAGGAGAACTCAATAATTGTGAACAAATTTCAGGAGTGTCTAAAACACTAGAGGTATGGAAAAAAATCTATCAGGATGCAAATGAGTATATTTTCAATGTTTTATCTGAAACGCCTTTGGATCTAATCGAACTAATGATAAAGAGAGTTAAACTTGGTGCAAAATATAAGCACATCATCTCAGAAAATGCTTCCATTCCTAAAGGCCGTAAAAAATTACTTGAAAAATCTGGATTTTACCCATTATTAGAATCTGGAAAAATAGAGCGTAGGATGTTAAAATCCGTTCAAATTTCGGTGATTTTGAATGAAAATTCAGCAGCAGTTATGTTCCCTGATTTATCTGGCACTCCTGACCTCCGTTCTATGTTTTATAGTGATGATGAAGAGTTTAGGAACTGGTGCTTGGATTATTTTAAACACTGTTGGAATATATCCGATTCATTCAGGGAATTCAAACTAAAGGAATAAGCTGAAAATCAATATTGAAGCTTAAGAGTTACTATATTCAAAAAAAATCATTCTAATATATGGAGAAACTTTATGATCCGAACACTTCATACCTTTCATGCGAAAAAACCGTTCAAAAATACTTGAGATCTCTTTCTAATTTACAAATCCAGACGTTTTATGAAAATTTGGAGTTTACCCCGTTTCCAATTCTTTTAATGAAAGAATACAAAAAAAGATTTGATAATTCAAAAAACAAAAAATAAAAATGAATCAATACCAAAAAATGGAAAACTAACTGTAATGTTGAAAAAAGAGTTTACTGCAATTATGTCTCTATCAAAATAAGAATTTTTGTTTAAATTTTTCAGACTGTTTATGTCGTGAAATAATCATTTACACGCTCACTTAGTGCTTCAGCTTCAAATGGCGAGTTGTTTGTATGTTCTTCTAAAATCTTCTCAGATAAATCTTCTTTTGTATCTCATTTGACAATCTAGATTTCATTTTATGAAAAACTCTATGTTTCTTTTTCAATACCTGGTGTTTGATTCTACAAAACTAAAAACGATTTTTCATTATGTCTAGAAATGGTTAATATCTATTATTGTATTGAAAAATAATGGTAAAAAAGAAAACAGGTCCATTAGAAAGAATATTCAAAAAAATTGATAATACTCTTGATGATGGCATAAAAAACGCAGAAAAAGCATTCGAGGAAGGTAAAAAAAAGGCGGAGGACTTGCTTGATGATGCTGTTGCAATAGGGACTATTGCATCAAGTGAAGCAGAAAAAATACGAGCTGAGATTAAAAAGAAAGCAGCAAAAGCAACGGCTTCAAGTAAGAAAACAACAAGAACAGCTAAACAAAAAACAAAGAAAACTGTAACAAAAGCAAAACGTACTGCAAAAGGCAAAGCAAAGAAAGCAGCAAAGAAAACGACTAGAAAAACGAGAAATTAGATTAATCTTTTTGCCTTTCCTATTTTATTTATTAAGCATAACTATCTGGAATTTTTAGATTATTTTTAAAATAACTCTATTAAAACTAATTTCGAACTTGATATTTTGACAAGATTTTATTACAAATTTTGAACTAAACCGCCATGATAAAAAACAAATTTAAAAAAATTCTGGTTCCTTTAGACGGATCTGTAAAATCAACAAAGGCACTTGAGGAGGCAATATTTCTTGCAAGGCAATGTGATTCGACTATTTTTGGAATTCATGTAATCTCTAAAGGTCCTTTTTTTACTGGTGAAAAAATTCAGGAGTTTAGAAATTGGCAGGTAAAAACTGCCACAAAAATTTTAGAAAAAGCAAAGAAAACATCCGCACAAAATGGAATAGGCCTTCAAGGAAAGATTCTGCGGGAAAATAGCATAAGAAAAGCCATCGCAGATTTTGTAAAATCTAAAAATTGTGATATTATAGTAATGGGTTCTCGAGGAACCGCCAATACTCCGGGAATGTTTCTTGGAACAACAGCATATGGTGTTGTAAATACTTCAAAAATTCCTGTATTGATAGTGCGGTAAAAATTAGCTTCTTCTAATTAGCTAATTCTAATTTTCAAATCCTTTAAATTATTTCGAACAACTACAATGGTTCATGTTACAACAAAAATGTAAAATTTGCAATTCTCATCTTGAAGTAGAACAAACATGCAAGTTTTGTGATGAGCCAGTAAAATTGTTTTGTCATGGTTGTGGTATCTCCACAGAAAAATACAAGCATCCAGCTTGCATGGTATTGGATGTAAATTCAATGGTGTTAGCAACATACATGCAAAAGTAACTTCTTTTTTATTTTTAATTTAAAAATACATTTAACTAAATAATACTGATTTTAAAATTATTTTTTGACCTACTACAGAGTCATGAAACTGAATAGTACCAATATCTAAGTTAGCAAATAAGATGAAGTTCAACTAGCCATAACTGGTTTTTCTGGGAATCTCCAATTTAGGATTAAATTTTGGATACAGAATAAAGTTTCACTTTTAATTATTGAGGGCTTTGAACTAACTTGACAAGTCACTTTGAGGGTCTTTGGAAATTAGTTCTTAAAACAATAGTTTAACCTTGGAAATTATAGTAGTTTAATAATCAAAGTAAATTAAACAAAAAAGATTGAGAAGGATAGAGGTCACATCTTATGAGGATAAATGTGAGGTTTTAGAAAACTACTTTGCAAAAAAAGACCTTCCGTTTCAAAAAATTAGCGGAAGCACTTTTGAAAACATGGATTTGTTTCGATATGTCATAACATTACCCGATGATCTTGCACCTGAAATAATACAGAGTTTATCAAAAATAGTAAATACCAAACAACGAGATATTTTCATTACTTCAAATAAAATTGATGCAACAATATCTGAATATTTAGAAGAAAAAGACGAAACCATCAAAGAACCAAAAAAAATTCATAGAGTAATGGAGGAATTAATGCCACAAACAGAACCGTTTGTTCACTTCAAAAAAGATCTTTTCTTTATGATAATTATAGCCTCGAGCATTGCCTTAACGGGAATGTATCTGAATAATGCCGCAGTCGTAATTGGGGCAATGCTGATAGCACCTTTAATCGGGCCACTTACTGCTTTTTCATTCAACGCAGCAATTGGAAGACCACAAAAAATGCTAAAGACATTCTTCTTTGGATTAATTTTGCTTCTAACTGTAATTGGCATTAGTGCAGGAATATCTGTTACTGCCCTACAATTCTTTGATTTACCAATTACAAATGAAATTGAAATTAGAACAACTCCGTCTCCTGTTGATGTGGCAATTGGAATTCTTCTAGGTATCGCAGCAGGAATTGCGATGATTTCAATTATTCCTGGGATCTTGGTAGGTGTGGCCATAGCAGCTGCCCTTGTTCCACCGGCAACTGTCGTTGGAATTGGTATTGCCTTTTTTGATTTTGATATATTTAGTGGCGCACTTTTACTTACATCCTCCAATGTTGTAGGGTTAATTCTGGGATGTACGATAGTTTTTCTATTAAAAGGGATCACTCCCAGACAAT
>JAICHE010000058.1 GCA_025922755.1 Nitrososphaeraceae archaeon | reverse complement strand
ATTGTATTTTTTTTGTTTTCATATAAGTATCACTCTACGATCAAAAGTATTTTTTGTTTGGTACAATATTTCATATTTGTTATATGATAAGATTTTTTTACAGTTTTTTGATTAGTCATTCAGCTAATCTAAAAATGTATCAAACAAAAAATATTTTTGATCGTAGATCAATACTTGTATGAAAACAAAAAAAATACAATCAACTAAATATCATACATTCAACTTTTTGATGTGAACAAGGTTTTCAAATGTTCCAATGAAGAGTTCATTGTTCCATTGATAAAGGTAAGAGAAAATCGAGTTTGCCCCTTGTGTGAATCTGTTTTTTGAAAAATTAATAGCTCAATCTTGCAAAAAATAAGCTCAAGCCCTTATTGTCTATAACTAACATCGAAGATTAAAGGACTGAACAAGATTGAGAAATCGGCCTAATTCTCCGTAAAATTTTATTCCTTTTTCAGTAAGAACATAAATTCTATTTCTCTCATCATGAATCATTTCTACTAATCCAGCGTCAATTAGATTTTGACATTTATCGATTAATGCATAGTGGGAAAGGTTTGCTTTGCGGGAAAGTCTTGAAATTTTCACACCAGATGAGCCTTCATTAGCAGTATATGACAGAATGTCATGCATTATTGCCATTTCTGATCGGTATTGGGTTTTTGACATAAATAAAAAATAAAAAATTTGTTATAAGAAAATTAATCCCGTCCTGCGGGGTGCCTTTAACTTAAAATCTAATGGTAAATTCAATGGATTGTTTGAATTTAAAAATAATTTACATTCTAATCATTGGAATGTCAATAATTACCATAGTTTATGGAGTTCAAGCATATGTTACTTTTCAGGTTAATTCTGAGAGACTTGTAGAGTCTGAAGCATTAAGAAATCAAGTCCTTGCCAGCAATTTAATCCAAAATCTAGATTTGTTCATTGAGGGAAGAATGATTGACTTCCAATCATTGGAAAAGGCCAAGGAGATACGAGACATTTTAGAAGCTTCGAATGAAGAGTTTTCTCAAATTGAGGATCTTGATGAATACTTGGAACAAAAAAACCCATCCATAGAGAATTTTGATCGATATTTGCCATTCATTACTCAGGCAGTTGAACAAAAACACCAAAATGAATTAACGGCAATAATAAAAAACTATGATCAGACGTACGGATTTGATTTTGCCGAAGAATTCTTTGTCACAAATGCATACGGTGCAAATGTTGTATTAATTTTTGGAGTGGCAGACTATGTTCAAACCGACAAGGAGTGGTGGCAGAAGACCAAAGATGCAGGAGCCTATGTAGGTGAAATTGAATACTTTCCGGCGTATGGAACATATGCTGTCCCTTTAGGAATATCTATTTCAAATGAACGTGATGAATTTTTAGGAAACATTAGAGTTTTAATTAGCATAGATCATCTGTTAGAAGATTTTTTTAAAAATATCCAATTACTAGAAGAGCAAAACAAAGAAGTCATTCTTTTGAATAGAGATGGAATGATAATTTATCACAACAAGATAATTTATGGTGAGAATCTAAAAGTCAATTTTATGGAAAACTTGACTGAAGATGAGGGAAACTTCAAATTTTTGAGGAATGATTCTCAAGAAATTATTTCATATGCAAAATCAAAAGAAAGCAGCGGTTTGGGACTAGGATGGATAGTAATTCTTACCGAAAAAGAAGAAAACATCATATCATCATTAGAAGATGTTAGAAACTCACTTGCCTTACCAGCAATTATTGGAGCTTTGGTTACTGTTATCATCGGAATAATCATAACCGTATTTGTCTCAAAACCATTGACAAAGATAACAAAAACTTACAAACATCTTTCCTCAGGAAATTTTGACATTAGATTAGAGGCCAGCAAATTACATGAAATAAACTTGCTTTCCGATTCTTACAATGACTTGTCTAAATCCCTCAAAAAATTAATTCAAACTGAAAAAGATCTTGCAGAGGAACGGGTTAAGGTAAAAAATGAAAGACTAGCTGCAATAGGAGAACTTTCTGCCAGTATGGCCCATGATATGAAAAACCCATTGGCAGTAATAAAAACAGCAACAGACGTATTGAAAAGAAAATTCCAAGGAGAGGATGATAAAATTGACAAATTATTCTCTAACATAGATATCGGAATAAGCAGAATTTCTCATCAAATCAAAGATGTATTAGAGTATGTTAGAATAACGCCTGCAAACATTAAGGCTGTAAGGCTTGATCAAATGATTAACACGGCGCTAAATACAATTCAGATACCACCAAACCTGACAATAAAAAATCCCCCCACCAATATTGAGTTGAATTGTGATCAGCAGAAAATGGAAATTGTTTTGATTAATTTAATATTAAATGCAGTTCAGGCCATTGGAAGTAACTCTGGAGAGATCATCATTTCATCAAAAGAAGGCAATTTAGATTATGAAATAAATATTGAAAATTCAGGCCCACCCGTACCTGAAGAATTGTTGGATAAAATCTTCGAGCCATTGTTTACAACCAAATTTCAAGGAACGGGTTTAGGACTAGCAACATGTAAAAATATTATCGAACAACATGGTGGCTCAATTTTAGTTAAAAATAACCCAACTACATTCACCATAAAGTTTCCAAAAAATGTTAAAGTTGATCTTGAAAATGGTGGCAAAGTAGTGAAGGAGGAATGATTTCAGATTGATTTCCAATAACATCATTTTGATTGTAGATGATGATCTACCTCTTTTAGAAAATACAGCATACATGGTTGAAACTCTGGGTTATGAGGTAGTTACTGCCAGAGATGGATTAGAAGCAATTGAGGTGTTCAAATCGGTAAATCCTGCTTTAACATTTATGGATGTCAAAATGCCCAAGATGGATGGGTTTGATGCATTTTTCAAAATAAAAGAATTCAACAAAGATGCCAAAGTTGTTCTAATAACAGCATATCATGTTGATGAAAAAAAATACCTTAAAGCCCAAAGCATGTCACTATTAGAAACTATTGAAAAACCATATGATATTGAAACACTAGAAGGTATAATCAAAAAGTACTTGGATTCATAGTTTTTTTAATTTCTTTAAATTTTGAAATCGATTTTTGTAAAATTCTTCCACCTCTAATAAAAATGACTGATACCAGTTTTTTAATTCAGAGTCTCCTTTGGTAATCAGCTTGTACCAGTCTTCATATCTAACGGCTGAATCTTTTTTGGGAGAAAATCTGGGAATCAGTAACTGAGTGTAATACCAGCATGAGATTTGCTCAGCCAGATCTTTTTCTTCGATATGTTCAAAATTATCTAGGTATTTTATTGATAAATATGTAAGAATTTCATAAACAGGAATTTTTGAGATTTTTGAAGTGTGGATATTATCTAAAAATAAACCCTTAGCTAAGAGCTTAATCCTATAGACATCATTTCCAATTACTTGTTTTAGATAATCCCATTTGCCAAAAACCCAAGGTAAATATTTTTCATAATTTTTTGCCATCATGTCAATTTCTCTATTTGTTAGGTCCAATACATCAAGACAGTACAAAATTCCATGCAAAGATAATCGGTAAACATTAGCAGGAGCTTTTATCTTTCTTTTACCTTCAGTTACCACTAATCCTATTTCCAATATACCTGCAGAATGTTTTCCTCTATCTTCTCTTCCTATCAGGAATTTCCTGTATTGTTTTTCTCTAGTTCTAACCTTAGAAGTTTCTCCAAATAATTCCTCTTTGGCCATTCCCCATGTTGTTAGTGGACCATGTATGGCCAGGATATGCAGCATTTTTTGAATATTTTCCTGATGTTTTGGAATTTTCTTTTTCTTATAAGATACGTCACCGTACAATTTTCTTGCAGTTAACCGCATGTAGTTTTTGTATGAATACAGATTTCCAAAAGTCCCAGGCTTTATCTCAGGCAATAAGAAAATCCTTACTACCTTACTATAATAATTTTGGAAGGATTTGTCAGATCAATTTGACGATAAAATGATCCCTAAAAACTCGAAAGCAAACCTGAAATTATAAAAAAGGCTGATCCATACTGTTCATTTTTTAAAAGTTCTAATCTTTATTCAAAATCCTTTATGATTAATTTCTAGTATCATTTATGAGGCAGAAAAGTATTGCATCATTAGTGCCAAATTTGAAAATACTTTTCCTTGTTTTCGCGAGTCTTTTTGTTTTGGGAATCGGATACCAAAGCTCCCATGGGCAAAATCCAGAAGAGGAGGTTCCATTGAGAAGTGATTCATCTAAAGCAATTCCAGACTGGTTAAAGAATAATTTTCGTTGGTACCTAGATGGTCAGATTAGCCAAAAGGAATTGTTAACTTCAATTAAATGGCTACTGGATAATAACTACATGCACCTTTCTGAAAAGTCTGCAAGAGAGGTTCAGGAACTAAGAGATCAAGTTACTTATCTAAAACAAGTTCTGGCCGAATTAAATTCATCAATTGAAAGTGAAGGTGGTGAGAATAACATTGAGTCAAGCACAGATGATAATTTAAGATCCTTGGCAGTAATTTCAGAATACCAACCAGAAGTGAACAAGTTAGTTAGTAATACAATAATTAACAGAACACAAAACTTTGATGAATGGAGTGATCTAATTTTCCAAACTCGAAATGATGTTTCAAGAACAATTAATTCCCTCAAAAGCCCAGGTGAATTAACAGATTTAGATTCTAAAGCAGAAGATCTGCAGAGAGTCACGATTTTATTTAACACGGCATTTGATAAAGAATCAGGAATTCTTGCAGCAGAAATTAATTTAATATCTGGAATGCCCACGATTAAAGCTCTAAGTCAAGAGGATTCTATAGAAACACTTCAAGAAATCGAAAAAAATTATTGGCTCGGTAGATTAGGAAAAACAATTGAGAAAATAGAATCTTTTAAGGCAGGAGTTGCTGCCTTGCAAGATCATGTTAGTTTAATCGAACCAGACCTGGATTCAGATGTAACAGATTCTTATGTACTAGAAGACATTCAAAGACAAAAAGAAAGAATGAATGAAATATCAAATGAACTTGAGAATCAACAGAACGCTATTGAAAGTATTATTCAGAGTATTCGAGGTTAAATGAGCGATTTTTTTTAATGTTTTATTTTTTAATATTCGTAATACCAGTTTTACCATAAATTCCTTTTTTTGTAATTGCAGGTTTTTTGATCGATACAAATAATCTATTTCAATATTGTTTCAAATAACTTGCTTGGAATAATTTACAGGTAAAAAAATAGAATTGATCGAATACCACTCCGCAAAATTTTAGGTAAAAAGTAATATTCATTTGAAGCCATAAAAGCATGAATCAAAAATCTCAAATCCAAAAATTAATGAATTATGATGATTTTTTCAATGAGAGTAATTCAAAAAATACAAAGGAGCCAACTGAATGTCTCTTTTAAATTTCCAAGAAGCAACTAGACTTCATGATTCTTGTCTAAAAGTATCTGGAACTCCAGGAGTGACCTTTACAGGTGTGATTAATAAGAACGGTCGATTGGTTGCAGGGGGATTTAGGTCAAATAATCATTCATACGAAAAGGAAGAGCTATACATGATATTTCTAGAGCTTTATCTTGATTATTCCATGAGAAAGGAATTCGACTCAGTTCTTGGAAAGATTAGCTACATGACTACACTTCGGAAGAATGTCAATGTAACTACCATTCCATTGAAAGAGGAGCTTATTCTGATTTTTTCTGAGCCATCTACAAACATTGAAAAGATTGTTGAAAAAACCAACAAAATTTTTAATAATTTTTTTAATAATCAAGTTTTGAATTAAAACTATCAGTGAATTTTTAAAAATTTTTTGTGATTTTAATAATGGTTTTTTAAATTGAAGGTACCCCGCACAATGTTGTATAATGTATTATAAAATTACGTTTGACTTTTTCTATGTATTGGACAAAATTGGGTTGTATCTTGGCTAGTGGAATCCTTTTGTTTTCAGGCATGAGTGTTTCTAGTTTTGCAGAAGGAGTAATTGATATTTTTTCCCTGAATACAGAAATAACACCTACTGAAAGCGTCCTTGTAACTGGATTTGTCAGTACTGAATCGTTTTACAAACCTGTAAAGCTGGAAGTTTATGATCCTAACGGAAATCTTGTTTATAGCCCAACAATAAATTTCAATGAGGAGGGTCATTTCAGTTGGTTGTTTCATCCACCACTTGGAAAGTTTTCTACTGCTGGAACCTATGAAATAATTGCAAGTCATGAAGAGGTATCTGAAACAGATAAAATTCAATTTACAGTCATAGAATCAAATAATGATTCTTTGAATCCTAATTTTCAAAGAGAATCAGGTGTGAATTCGGCATTATTCTTGGGATCTCTGGAACGGACAAATGAGAACTCCAAAATTAAAGAACAAACGATAACTGTAAAAACTTCAAATTCAGATCTTGACGAAAGCAAGAGTAATGAAATCGTGGAATTTTTAAAGACAAATGAACTTGGTTACGTGATTCCCATAACAATTGCAGTGCTGACAGGAATTGTAGTAACTTGGATGAGAGTAACTTGTGATGAACAAGGTAAAAAGAAAACGCATTCTAGTTTTTAGAGGCAACCCGCCATACAGCACATTTTGTTTTATATAAAATAAAAAAACACAACATATGCCTGATGAATCTTGCAGAAACTGTGGAGGCGAACTTGAAGAATATCTAAAGTGTAACATCTGTAAAAAAATTAATCGATACATGTGCCGCAAATGTAACACAAAGACTTTGCTTCAATATCATTTTCTTTGCAATATTGGAAAGGATGATCCACTTGTTGAATCAATACAAAATAATTTTCCAGTGATAAGAATTGTAATTGCATCTTAAACCAATAAAAATGCCATGATTTACAAAATGAAATATCAAAATTTAGTTAGATTATTTTTTATTTCTTAAAACATTAAGAGCTGAACCAGCCTTAAACCATTCAATTTGAGCTTCGTTATAGGAATGATTAAGCAAAATGTTTTCTTTGCTTCCATCTT
>JAICHE010000057.1 GCA_025922755.1 Nitrososphaeraceae archaeon | reverse complement strand
TCAACTGCATCTTTGAGATCTTTTTTAGATGCCTTTTGGTTTCCAAAGGCCTTTAGGATTACTTTTTTGTTTTTACCTTTTGCAGATTTTATTGCCATAAGAATGGGTAACGACTTTTTACCTTCTCTTAGGTCATTTCCTACTGGTTTTTTAGTAATCCTGGGATCTCCCATAACTCCAATCAAATCATCTGTTATTTGAAACGCAATACCTAGATTTCTTCCAAATGAAGAAAGATTTGAAATATCTTTTGCTTTATTTGTGGCACAAATTGCTCCCATAGAACACGATACATCAAATAAAGCAGCAGTCTTTTTGCCAATCATGTTTATGTATTCAGATTGTGTGGGGATTCTTTTCTCTTCTGCCATTTTTATGTCAAATAATTGACCTTCACATACATCAACGCAGGCCTTTGCAAGGCGAGTGATAAGGTGATTTGTCGCAGTAGGATTTAATTTGGAATCTGATATTATTTGATAAGCTTTAGAAAATAGAACATCTCCTGCAAGTATTGCCACAGGCATTCCAAATTTTTTATGGACGGTGGGAACACCATGACGCATTTCATCATTATCCATAATATCGTCATGAACTAAAGTAAAATTATGAACCATTTCAACTGCACTTGCAGCCGGCATTGCATTTGATTTCTTTCCTCCCAAAATTTCACAGCTCTTAATTACCATGTATGGTCGCAACCGTTTTCCACCGTTTACTATTAGGTGTCCCGCAGCATCATAGAGCATCTTTGGATTTCCTTTTAATTTTGTTTTTAGGTACTTGTTTACAATTTCGGCATTTTTTTCAATTGGTTTGGTGTTTTTCATTCCACTAATCTCCAATTATCGTCTGGGAGATGAAGTTTAATTGCTTGTTGGAATGCTTTATGCATTTCAGGATTCATCCATGGTTTGAAGATATTTTCATATTTTTCTAACATTGATTTTTCAGATTTATCTAGGAATTCCAAGGCTATTATCATCCAAGGGCAGTAGATTTCAGGCTTGGATTTGAGCTCGGATAGCAACTCTTCAGCTGAAATCCATTTTATTTCGTCGATTTCACCCTCTATTTTTTTAAATGAGGTGGACTCGTCAACAAGACCAACTAATGTTCCGCAAACTTCGTTTTCAGATCCAATGTCTTTGTACGGAACATGATATTCAAATTTGAACAAATAGTCTAACTTACATTCAATTCCTAACTCCTCTGGCATTCTCCTTTCTGCAGATGAAACATAGGTTTCAGATTCTCTAGGATGACTGGCAACTGTTCCGTCCCAATCTCCAGGCCACAGCATTTTTTCTTTAGCCCTTCTTGTCAAGACAAGTCTTCCATTTTTATCAAAAATAAGTGCTGTAAAGGCCCTGTGTAAAATTCCATTTGGAAGGTGACATTTTACCTTCTCTTCTGTTCCAATTGGATTATCGTTTTTATCAACTAGAATTAGATATTCAACCACGCCTTTTACCTCTAAACAATGTTCCTTCAAAATTCCTATTTTTAACCGCTTTCACAATTCTTTGAGGTTTGTTGCCGTTTACAAAAAATACATTCAAGCCCATTTTTGAGATTTTGGATGCTTCTTCTACTTTTCTAGTCATTCCACCTGTTACATCCATTAAATTATCTGAAATTTTTGGTTTTTCTCCTTTTAATTCATGAATCAATTCTTTTGTCTTTAGATCAGAATACAATCCATCTTCATTTAGCGCAAAAATGGTTAATTTTGGTTTCAAAATTTTTGCAAGGTGAGTCATAATTTTATCACCTGATAAAATGTATGTTTTATTTTGTCCATACCAAAGAGCATCACCAAAAGTTACAGGAATTAATCCTGATTTTGAAATCTTTTCAATCTCTTTTACTTTGCTGGTTATTGGCTTGTTTCCTGTCATAAAATCAGTGGGTGGTAGACAATAAGGGCTCAATCGATTTTTAACAAATGAATCCAAAATTATTTTGTTTAGCTCTATCATTGAATTTTTTACTATTGCCACTCCACGAATACTGTATTTTTTTGGTTGCGTATGCATGTCATATCTTACAGACCAATAATGGCCATAGGAGCCACCTCCATGAACAATAATCATGGGTTCGCTAATTTTCTTCAAGCTTTTAGCGAGATTATCTATGGTTTTTCTTCTTGGAGAAAGAGGTTTTTCCTTATTTGTGATGATAGAGCCACCTAATTTGATTAGAATCATGCTGTCACCAAATATTTAGACCATTAAAAAGTATCCAATCCTTTAAAATCAATTTTTGCCGAAAAGCATTCGTAATTGTTTTTTTGTAACTGACTAATGGTGTTTTCAAGATTAGTTTCATCTGCCAATGCGATAATACATCCTCCTCCCCCCGCACCTGTAATTTTTGATCCAAAGGAAGATTCATTTGCAAGTTCAATCATTTCCCTCAATTTTTCATTTGACACTCCGATGAATTCCAAATACTCTTGATTTTTTATAATGGATGTGCCAATTTTTTTAAGATCATTATTTTCCAAAAATGCAAACACTCCATCAATCAAATCAGATTCTTCTTTGCACATCTGAGAAAATTTTTCTTCATTTTTTTCTTTGAATTGTTCTACCTTTGAGACAACTTCTTTTGTAGAATGTTCAACCTTTGAATTTGCAATTACAAAATGAAAATTTGGTTTATAATCTAGCTTTTGATGTCCATTTTGCTTGTCATACTGCATAATGCCTCCATAAGTACAAACAGTACAATCAGCACCGGATGTATTTGGAAAAATTGTTTTTTCAGCGTCAATTGCCAATTTCAAAATCTCATCTTTGGGTATTTTTTCAAAAATTCCAGAAATTGCTGCTGCTGATGCAACACAACAAGCAGATGAAGATCCTAAACCTACCCCTAGAGGAATTTCAGAATCAACTGTAATTTGTATTCCTGAATCGGGTTCGTATTTTTTTATTATTTTATTTGCCAAATAATAAAACGGTCTAAGCGGTGCATCAATTTCGGTTATAGGCTTATTTTTTATTGCTTTTAGGTTTCCAACTGTTGATTTTATTGATATTACATCCTCTGGAATTTTTTCTGCAGTAACTGTAATTCTTTTATCTATGGCACAAAGTATTGCTTTGACTCCATAAACTACGAAATGCTCTCCAAAAAGTATCACCTTTCCAGGCGCAGATGCTTTTGAGGTCAAGTGAATATTATTGACCCATATCCAACAACCGAACT
This sequence comes from Nitrososphaeraceae archaeon, assembly GCA_025922755.1. Classification (GTDB taxonomy): domain Archaea; phylum Thermoproteota; class Nitrososphaeria; order Nitrososphaerales; family Nitrosopumilaceae; genus Nitrosomaritimum. The sequence continues at coordinate 3,881 of JAICHE010000057.1, read as the reverse complement.
CGTATCTCCCATAACATCTCCGCTTGTGGCGTATCTTAGCAGCTCTCCTTTTGTGGCTCCAAGCTCCTTACAGGCAATCATAGTGGATGCTATGGCTCCGTATCCGCAAGCAGTAACTTTTCTTTTCTGTAAAACATCGTAAAATTTCTCTACGTTCATTTCTAGTATGGGCTCAATTAAGGCCATATCTTGTTCATGTGCAAAATCATTTGGTTCGTAGTGAGTAAAATCAGAAGATCCAATTATCATTGTGTTTTTTTTCATTGCGATTTTTGCCATTGCTAAACCTACATCATGTGCTATCTCTTTGCTTTGGTTTATCAAAGATATGGGTAAGATTTTGAAATTTGAAAATGTCTGCTGCAAAATAGGAATTTGTACTTCCAAACTGTGTTCTCTTGTATGAGAAAAAAAATCTGATTCAATAAATTGAGATAATTTGGAAATTTCTTCTGCTGCTTCTGAATCTACTTCTACACTTCCAAGAGGTGTCTCCCATTTACAATCCTTCATTGTTGCGACACTTCTTCCTATCCCCCAATGGTTGGGACCAACAATGATGAATAATTCTGGAGATTCTGTTGATATTGATTTTATGGAATTGCATGCAATGGGTCCAGAGTATACATAGCCTGCATGGGGGCAAATTACTCCAAAAATTTTACTTTGTTTTTTTTCTAAATTTTCTCCTGGTCCAAATGGATGTGAAAAACAATCCTTGATTAGTTCTGTTAATTTGTTTTTTTCACCGGGATAGAACATTCCGGCTACTGCCGGTGTCCTAATTTGCATTACTCGATTTCCTCTTCCGTTATTTTTGTTTCAAAATCATCGATTTCATATTTCATTGGCTCGTCTTCTTTCAATTCTCCTCTTTCGATGAGAATTTGACGAACCAATAACCAGTAAACAGTGGCAAGGGCCTTTCTTCCTCTATTGTTTGCTGGGATAACGACATCTAGTTTTGATGTAATGTTATCTGTGTTTGAAATTCCGATAATTGGTATGCCCGCATTTGTGGCCTCGATAATTGCCTGCTCATCTACTTGAGGATCAGAAATCAATACTAATTTTGGTTCAATATAATATGGCAAAGAGGGATTGGTAAGGGTTCCTGGCAAAAACCTGCCTAGTAATTTTTTAGAATCTAGCATTTCACAAAATTTCTCAATTGGAGTGTTTGCGTATTGTCTTCCTGAGCAAACAATTAGTTTATCGGTTCCTAAACGATTGATGAATTTTGCGGCAGTTTTGATTTTTTCAAGGGTAATGTCAAGATCTAGCATGTATAGGCCCTCGGGACTAGCTTTTGTTATGAAGGGTTTCATGAATTTTGTTTTAACTTGAGTTCCCACTCTGATTCCTGTGGAAAGTACCTTCTTTTTTATGTCCGTGGACCCTACTTGTTGGCTCATAGCGATTTTAAATCTCAACCATACCGCGTATTAAATCATGCTCTGATAGTCGTAAAAGCTCGTTTAATTTCGCTACTCTTTCTCCCCCAACTATGCCCACTTTGAGCATTTTTGATTTTGTTGCAAGGCCAATATGTGAGATATGCGAGTCCGTCGATTCTCCAGATCTATGAGATGTGATTAATTTTACATTGTTCTTGGTAGCTTCATCGGCAAATTCCATTGCATCAAAGAGACTGCCTGCTTGGTTTACCTTGAGTATTGCGGCATTACAAGATTTTATTCCTATGGCCTTACTTAGAATATTTTTGTTAGTTACTGTTAGATCATCGCCGGTAACAAGGGTGTTTGGGAATCTTTTTGTCAATTCTGACATGTCTGCAAAGGCTTCTTCATGTACGGCGTCCTCGGCGTAAATTAATTTGTATTTTTCAATAATGTTGGCAGCAAATTCAATTTGTTGTTCAGGAGAGTTTTCAAATCCTGCTCTGTCATAGATGTACATTTTCTTTTCTTCATCCCATTGAGTTGATGATGCAAAATCTACACCTAAGGAAACTTCTTTTCCTAATGTGTATCCCAAGTTTTCAATGGCCAAAACAGAGGCTTCTAAGGCTTTTTCGTTGTCAAGTTTTGGAGCCCACCCTCCTTCATCACCTCGTCCGTTGGTAAATGTAGGATCTTGTTTTTGTAGGACTTTACGTAATTCTTTATGAACCAAAAAGTTGGTTTCAATGGCTTCTTGGATTGTTTTTGAACCTGTGGAACAAATTAAAATCTCTTGAATGTCTGGTGTACCTGGACCTGCATGTGCACCACCTCCTAAAATATTTCCTAAAGGATATGGAAATTTAAAAGAAGACTCTGATGATAATGTTTGAAACAAAGGTTGGTTCATTGCCTTTGATGAGGATTCCATTGAAGCGATGGTAACAGCAAATGCAAGAGCTCCGCCTATCTTTGCATAATTTGAAGTATTATCCAAACTTTTCAGAGTTTCATGTACTGATTTTAAATCAGATGATTCAAGACCAATAAATTTCTGAGAGTTTTCTTTTAGAATTCTAAGACTTTCTTTGGGCTTGTTATTTGGAAAACTTACTGCTTCATATTTTCCAACACTTGCACCAGAAGGCGCACACACTCTACCAAGGAAATTATTGTCACTAATAATGTCGACCTCGATTGTTTTACTTCCCCTACTATTGTAGAGGACACGTCCGTCAATCGATGTGATTTTTGGCAAATCTATTCTAGCTCAGATTGGACTTCTTGGTGTCTTCTCTGAATAGCTTCATAGAATGGAATAATTTGTTGAATTGATTCAACGCTGGTTAATAGCATCCTTCTACAACAATATCTGCTCATTTCCAAGGAATCTAAAACCTTGCCGGGGTCTTCTCCAGCTTTTACTTTAGTCTGATAATCTTCAAATTTATCTGCAATAAGATTTCCACAAGTAAAACATCGTACAGGAATTAACATACGAACGAAAAAGTAATCAAGGATTATAAAAACCATGCAAGGAAATTTCGCTGCGGGTGTCGCCCAGCCTGGCCAAAGGCGCTAGCTTGAGGGGCTAGTCTCTCAGGAGTTCGTGGGTTCAAATCCCATCGCCCGCACCATGGTTTTTTTTAAATTGATTATTTTTTTAATTTGTTCAAAGTTGCAATTAATTCTGATCGTCTTTTTTCTTCTGTAATTGCACCACGAGTATCATCCACCAAAATACGGCCCACATCTATTTTTCGCCTTGCTTCTTTTACCACTTTGTCATACATAGAAAATGGATACAAATGAAGATACAAGTTTTCCATAATCTCGAAAATTCTTAATGCTTCTTTGATATCTCCAACTCGAATTTTATCAAAAACCATTCTTTTTAATTCGCCAATACAATCTAAAAGACCAAGGACATATGATTCTGACATCACCTTCAATTTTACATCTGATGGAATTTCTTTTTTCTCCACTACTGCAATCAAACATGCAGCCTCCACATATTCTTGTTCTGGTGTAACCAAGTACCGACGCAAGTCAAATTCAGCTTTTTTCTTGTATTTTTTTAATAAGGAGTCTGCTTGCTTCAAATTCTTTTTTGCAGTTTTCAAGTCTCCTTTGTGAACGGAAATAATTGATTTGCTACAAAGAATTACAATCTCTCTTGTGTTTCTCAAAAGAAATTCTCTGTTGTCTTGAACGTTTGCAAGCGATTTTGAAATTTTATCCAATGATGATTTTACATTTTTTAGCGTCATTTACCAGTGTGAATAAAAACTAGGATAAAGCCGTTTGGAAATTGTAAACTAAGGGTGAGGCTGGAAAAATAAAAAATTTTTATTTGTTATAACTATTACTTTGAATTTGTACTGATTATTGATTCTTGCAACTTCTTCTTGTTCCTTATTAAGAAAAACTTGAAAAAAAAACCATGAGACAATTGCCTCTGCCAAAAATATTGCCAGG
>JAICHE010000056.1 GCA_025922755.1 Nitrososphaeraceae archaeon | reverse complement strand
TCTTTGAATGTAAACCCAAGGCCTATGGCAATAGCAGCTCCTATTCCAGCTGCAATACTCCATGAGAATGCGGAAACCAAGATTGGAATTATCGTCTCACCTACTCCTAACTGAGGTAGTGCAATTGCAAAGATAACTGCATAAATGATAACTTTAACACCTGTAGTGACATATTTGGAACCTCCATATTCTTGTTTGATTAATTCTTGGTCTAACCATTTTCCAATAAAGTTAGCAATAATCATTCCGAGTATAATGATGAGTATGAAAGCTAAAAGATTTGGGACCCACAACCACAGATCAGTCAATGCCATGGAAAGTTGATCAAACTCTAAGGCGTTAATTGCAGCAATAATGAAGAAGAGATAAACAAACCACCTGACACTTGCGGCAATTAATTTAGAGGAATTTTTTGTGGTCGTGGTTTTGGCAAATCCGTTATCATTACTTTCATTCTTGTTTACTTTATTGAGTAATTTGATGGATGATTTTTCAATTACTTTACCAATCACTTTCCCAACAATTAGTCCAATTATTAACAGAATCACCGCGGCAATAATTTTTGGCGCCGATTCTGCAACTCCAGTCGAAAATGTAGTTAATGCTTCAAGGGCTGGTTGATACAAAAATTCACCATAACTTTCCTGAGCAAAGGCATTTTGATCCAGAAACCCACCAATGGTTAAAAAAATCACTAAAAGTGCAGAAATTGTAAAAGCAGGAAATGCAACGAAATAATTAGATAATACTTTTCTCATTTAATAAAACCTAATCTTATCGGAATGTTTATGGATTAATAGGTCAAACGTACAGATTAGTCCCTATTAGAGACAATAATGTCAACTAAAGTAATAAAAAATCTATTTTCCATTACATTTCAAAAACAGTGATCGTTTACATGGTTCAAAAATCAAAAATGCAATTCCACAAATGACTTAATTGAACTATGGTTTTTGTAGCGAATCTACCAGTGCCCACTATCAAATATTGGTGACTGAATTTTATTTATCAATTGGCACATCTCCAGTTCCATAGGTTTTAAGGGCCTCCTTTCGGATATTATCTGCTTCACCTATTTCTTTTGTCTCTTTTTTCTGATCACCAGGGTATATCGTTCTAATGGGCCAAGGAATACGAATATCATATCTTGCAAACTCTTCTTGTATCATTATTCGCATAGCCGTCTCGACTTTAAATCGCTGTTGGTACTCTCGAACATATACCCACAACCTAAAGTCCAAAGATGATGAGCTGAACTCTTCAAATCGTACCATGGGTTGTTCAAGATCAACAAATATTTTCTTGTCACAGCCACAACTGGGCTTATTTTCATCGACATATGGACATTTTTTTTGCACTACGATATGATTCCCTCTATTATCCTTGATTTCAGTCATGGCACGTGTTCCAACTTTGGTTAGAATTGCAGTAATTTGTCGGGCATCGTTGAGATAAGAGGCTCCTACTACAACCATTGCAGGAACAAACTTTATCTCTTTTGTATAGTTGATTACCTTAGTGGAGATGAACATACGAGTAGGAAATATTCCTAGAGATTCATTTAAGGCATGTCGAACATATGTTACCCTTGCTGTAATTTTGTGAATGTATCCATTATAACCATTAACTTCTACTCTGTCCCCTTCTATGAAGATTTTATCTTTGCGTATCATGAGATAGGCAAACAGGTTCTCCATCGTTTCTTTTAATGCAAATCCAACACCCACTCCAAATCCTGCAACTGCTGTTCCTAAGACAAACAAGTCAATTCCCCACCATGAAATTATTCCAATGAATACTGATGCCATGAAAATTATTGGTATTGCATGTTCCAATGATTTTGGAGTGCCTTGCTGTTGTTTTTCTGCAAATCCCGGAGGTCTGTAACCCGCAATTCCTTTCTCATATTCATTTAATCTTTTTTCTTCCCTCCAAGTATCAATAGGATAGATTTCTTGCGGCTTTACGCCCAATCTGAGTTTTTGTCCCGATTCATTATCTCCGGACATACATGCAGTTAGATATTCTTCATATTTTCTCCTCTCTGATTTTTTCCATTCTTCAAATGGGTTTCCTACAAGGGGTTTGAAGGTACCTATTGGTTGGCCTTTGGAGGTCCTGTATTGCTCTAATATGTCTCTACCCGCATCTGACTTTAACATCTCTTGAAATTCTCGATCGGTCATATCCTTAGGCACCTTTTTTGGTGGAATCCATTCAAACAATTTGTGGAAAAATCTTTTTCCATCATTTTCCTCATAGTCATCGTCAAACCCTCGCATATCCATCCAAGAATCAAAATCACCTTTTTCCAGTTCAGAATTTTTTCGTTTTTTCAATATTATTGGAATTAATCTAGCAATTGTAAACCCTATTACAATAATATTTATCATTGCAAGTATCTTTGCAAAAATTTCTCGGGTGGAATTGTCGTTTTCTTTGTCCGCATTCACATCACCTGAGGCAACCTCAACTGCGGACAAGACTGAAATCTGAACATATACTGAAATGGAAGAAACCAGAATTATCGCAATAACAGGGAATAAAACGGTTTGAATAAATCTTGATAGATGTGGCCTTGTATAGCTAAAACTTTTTGAACCAATCCAGTTTGAAAATTTTTTGTAAATCACACAAAGGACAACCAGCCCAATTATCAGCGAGATAAAAGCAATTTGCATCTCAAAAGATGAATTCAAAAGTTCTGAAATTTTTTCAAATTCTCCAAACTGTAATTCTGTATTACTAGCGGTATTGTTCTCTGCCATAATTCATCAATTAATTATGTTATGCCTATACGGAATCATCATTTCGTTTATTTTTTATTATTGTCTTTTTTCATTTTTCCTAAAGTTATGGTGCTCCTCAAAAATTTAGATTATGCTTTCTAGTGTAATTTGTGATGTTGTTTGTTGTTTCAGTTATTTTGGTCAACGCAATAATATAGTGCACGTACAATATTAGACTTGTTTGCATTTTGGTCAACTATACATACAAAATTGTAATCAATTGATTTATAGCTTCAACACTATTGAATTGTTATGTTATGGGGAATTGTGTCTGGACTTGTTGCAATTGTAGTTATAGTAATATTAGTACAATACTTGGTTGGAATTTTCTAATAAAATGTCATATTTTCAAACTGGTTAAATCAATGTATCTCATTATTTACCTCAAAAATTAATTTAATCGAATAGTTTCTCAAAAATATTTTTTGATGTTAATCACTTATGTTGTATCTGTCTCAAATCAAATAATAAAAGATCATTCACGCTAGCCGCACAAAATATGAAAGAAATAGTTCAACCTTTTTTACTTTATATTGACAAATTAATTTTAAAAATGATTTTGATATTTAAAATAAAAAATTAGATGCATGCATCTCTAGTTTACCTTCTTTTTGATTTCAGCTCCAACCATCTTAACATCTTTTTTTATGTCAGATCCCATTTGTTTTAGCTCTTTTGTTAATCCATCTGAATCAGCTTCTGCTTTTGCTTTTTCATATGTATTTTGATTTTTTGCTTTTGCTTTTTCTATCTCTGCTTTGAATTTATTTTTTGTTCCCATAGTGGTTAAATGTTGTAGTAGTTAATACGATAGACGGACATATACGTTAATTTTACCGACAGCAGCATACATTGCAATTAGCATTAAATTTTATTTTAGTTGATATTTACCAGAACTTTGTTTATTTTGGATTTAACTTCATTAAACATACTGTTTTTTAGATGGTTATGAAAAGATGGATGGATTTTCAGAGTTGATCATCATAAATTTGGTAAAAGGAAATTATGGCGTATATACTAGTCATACCTTACAAAATCAATGAGTTTCAAACATAGTAAAGAAAAACAAAATCCCAACATAATAGACGTGCTTTTCAGCAAAAATTCCGATAAAATAATCGACCATGACACCCTGATAAAAAATGTACAAAACAGAATCAACAATGCATTGGAAAAAGGATATCAATACACAAGAGTGATTGATTCTTCTGAAAAATTTTTGAGAAAAAATGTGTTTGGGCAAATAAGCATGGCAGTACTTTATGTGGATATTGTTGGTTCTACAAAAATGAGTATGACATTACCGTCTGACAAACTATCCATAATGATAAGCTCATTTTCCCAGGAAATGTCGTATGTGATTGAACAGTTTCACGGATATGTCCTGAAATTTGTTGGTGATGCAGTTATAGGATATTTTGTAGAAAATGAGACAAACCAAATACCGGCAGTATACAATGCAGTTGCTTGCGCAGAGTCCATGATAAAGGTGACAAAGCACGGAATCAATCCAATATTGATTGAGAAGATAGGGTTATCTGAAATTAGCATAAAAATTGGCATTGATTTTGGCAAGAACGTAGTAGTCAGATATGGTGCTGATGAACAAAATGCATATGTTGATTTGCTTGGACCTACAATGAACGTGTCATCAAAGATTCAAAACTTGGCAAAACCAAACCAGATCATAGTGGGTCAAGATGTATATGACAAACTAGACCCATACATGCAAGGGTTTTTCTTAGACATGACAGACGAATTGGTTTACCCTTTACAGCATTATTCAGATGACGAGGAAAAAATTTACCGCGTTTACAGGTACAAATACCAATAAGATATACTCAGCTTTTTGTAGAATTTAGGAACTTTGTAGTGTAGTGTTTTGTAATGATTTAATTAATTATTAACTTGAATGCCGTATCTGCGTCATACCATTTACTCCATTTTACTCCATCTGTACTCTTTGTTAAATGATGGGTTACCGAACCATATCCTAATGTACGATCTAGCATGAATTCATGACCATAAATCTTGTACGAATTTTCCAAATCACTATTTTCTGAGCTTAGGATGAATCGATAAATCTTGCCAGATTCAACAAGCATTGGCGACTCTAATTTAACATGGTGCCATATTTTTTCATTAGTCAAATCATTCGGAGTTGCAAATATCCCACTTCTAATAATTTTATTCTCCTCATCATATACCGTATAATAAAGATCATCTGGAGGATTTCCCGTAGAACTGACAACAAAAGCAAATTCATCTACAAGATAATTTGAAAAAGGTTTTAATGTTTGCCCAACCATACTAGATTCTTTGATTACCCAAGGAGCAAAAAGGGAGTAAGGCTGTCCATCAGAGATACCATTTGAATACTCCAAAACATAAATGGGCCATTTGTCTTGAACCCTCCATTTTATTCCGTCAAAAAATAATGTGTTAATAGCATCATCCTTCCAAGTCAAATCAGGATCTTTGTAATTAAAAGGGGTAAAAGGCCAATTAGAATGATATGTTATTAAGAAAAATTTGTTTTCAAGAATTTCCCCTTGAGGTTCGATTACAATATGATAAACCTGGTTTTCTTTCAGATTGATGCCATTGAAAAAATTAAGGGTGGCAAATTTACTTTCCCCATCATGTAGAACAGTCTCAGCAGAGCCCCCAATCCATGTGCCACTTGGTTCTCCTAGGTTGTCCTCTTGCAAGCCACCCCGTACCTTGAGGTTTTCTTGTCCACCTGAATACATGATTATTTTTGTAATTTCACCTGAAAACTTTGATGTAAATCTGATTGAGATTTTTTCATCCAAATGCGTGATTCCAATGGATGACATGCCACCCCTCAAACCATTATCTGGTGTGAATCCGAAAACATGTCCTGATAAAATCTCTTTATCGATTGCCTCTTTTGGCATCAACTGGGAGTTTTTACTATTCTCTAAACTGAGTTCATATTCATCCTGAGTCGTTGTTGTGGTTATTCCAGTAGAGTTCTGATTGGTGGTAACAGGTTTAATTTCTTGCACGGTTTGATCTTCTACTGAAAATAATGCAAAGGCCGCAATTAATCCAATTCCGCCAAAGACTAAAAACAGCATTTTAAATGATTTTGAGATACTCAATATCAATTTGTAAAGATCATATTATTTTAATATAAAAAAAAGGGGGGGGTTTAAAGGTCGTTTATTGTCCAATGTTGGCTTATGTCAGCGCCTAGGTTATTCCACTCATCAAGTTGGTCTTTTAGGTCATTAATCATGACTTTATCACCACTATTGAGGGCATCACCACAATCAGCAATAATACTTTCCAGACTTGCTGGATAGTCTATTGCTGGATTTTCAGCGTTGAGTTTAGCTGCAACACAGTGTCTTGCCAAAGCATTTTCATCTCCACCGCGAGCACCCAAGGCCCCAAACAATGTTGGGTCTTCAGATGTTCCTCTATCGAGATCAGATTTGTCATTAGCTAGTCTGAGTTCAACGTCCGTTCCGAAAACTTCATTGAAGTCATCTTCTGGATGTTCTATTACCCATGCACCATGATTCCAGTTCTCTGCATTAGCCTTCCAGAATCCCGGAGTAAGTCCCTGATTTCCGCCTGTAACTTCACAGGTTGCATCATCAGAGGCATCATAACGGTTTTCTAGTTGGTCAACACCAGATGCTGATGAAGTATTCACATAAACACCAGGAGCTAAGTCAGTTATCTCTACCACGGTTTCATCTGATTCATTTGGAGTCAGATCACCTATGTTTTTGACAATTCCAAGGGTTGCATCTATCAATTCTACATTAGATAATGTTGCATCACCAGTGTTGGTGACTGTAATTATCCATTCAATTGTTCCAGGAGATGATTGAATCTCTGGTGAGCATACCTTGTCAACTGAAATGCTTGGATTTATTGTAGTTACATCTGCAGTAGCCTCAGCGTCAACTTGGTTTTCAAGTTGGTCAAGACATGTTACAGTTGCAATGTTGGTTACATCAGCGTCAATTTGAACATCTATGTCAAATACTGCACTTGAGGTGTTAGTTGCCAAATCAAATGGACCGGCAATAGCTCCTTCTTGGTCATCAACAATGTTACAGTCTGTCAAGTCGCCTGCACCGTTATTGTGTGCTTGGTAGCTATACGTTACAGTATCACCTACCACAACCTTGTCAGCATTAACTTCCTTGTCAAGTGAGACTGATGGATCAAATACAGTTACATCTGCAGTAGCCTCAGCGTCAACTTGGTTTTCAAGTTGGTCAAGACATGTTACAGTTGCAATGTTGGTTACATCAGCGTCAATTTGAACGTCTATGTCAAATACTGCACTTG
>JAICHE010000055.1 GCA_025922755.1 Nitrososphaeraceae archaeon | reverse complement strand
TTACTAAACAATCTTTTTTCTGCAATATTGTAGGTGATGCTTTTTTCTGTATCTCTGTAAGATTAGTAAATCCAAAATTACTAAATAAAGAATTAAGATTCAAGTGTCTGCTTCTTCAATGGATTTAGATTGTAATTTTTCGTAAAACATTACACCGACTAGTCCAATAACAAATAAAGTCACCGTTATTGCTGGAATAGCATCAAAAATTCCTGCCATATTTTAGATATCGAGGGGATCATTAAAAATCTTCATTATCAGTTAGCCCTGAACTCCCTATTTGGTAAGTAAAAGTATCATGGTTTAAGAGCCAATTTACTTCTCCATGATATTTTGAAGAATTTTTAGATAGTTTGATTTTGATGTGTGTATAGAGATCTATTGCTCTTCTCATATTTTCCACTTCCTTGTCTCCCATATTCCTTATCATATTAGTAATTACTATTGGAATTTTTTTGGTTAATGCAATTAATGATAGATCGTGTAGATGTCTCATAAACAATGAATTTTTTTCAAAAATAGCTTCTTCTGTTTTGTATTCGTAAGAAAATAAATCTGTAATATTATCAATTACAATAAGTGAAAATCTTCCAAGATCAGGATTTTTGATTGAATTAATTTGCTCAGAAGTATTTCTAATTCTAGAAATTGTAATTTTGTCTAAAATATTAAGATCCAAATTTTGATGTTTTTGTATTTCCAAGATTCTTTCTGGTCTGAAACCCCCTGTAGTGTCTAAAAAAAGAACGGTCTCTTCATTTTTTATTGAATTAATACAGATTTGCAACAGTAATTGTGTTTTTCCTGTTCCATTTGCCCCGTAAATATCAGTGATCGCACTAGAGGGAATTCCTCCTTTTAGAATTTCATCTAATTTTTTTAAACCAGTAGAAATCATTTATGTAATTATAGAAAAATAAGGAAAAAATTTAAGGAATTTCATAAATTCGCAAAGAGGCAAGGCTTTTATTCAAGATAACAACGATGCCAAATTAAGTGAATAATTAGTGTCACAAAATAGCGCAAAAAGACCATTAACAATGCTTCAAAAAAGCACAAAAAAGAAAGTCACTGTAAGACTGAAAAATGAAGTAGAGTATAAAGGAAAAATGGATAATGTCGATTCGTATATGAATTTGATTATGACTGATGCTGAAGAACTCCATGAAGATAAGGTGATTGCAAATTACGGCAGAGTAATAGTCAGAGGCAATAATGTATTATTTATCAAAATTGAAAACGAACTCTAAAATCTAGTGGTTCCTATGACTAATAATTTTCTGTTTACATCAGAGTCAGTAACAGAAGGACATCCAGATAAAATATGTGATCAAATTTCAGATGCTTTTTTAGATGAGTATCTAAAACAAGATCCCGAATCAAGAGTTGCTGTTGAGACGTTAGTTACAACAGATTTTGTTGCGGTAGTTGGAGAAGTAACATCAAAAGCAAATTTTGACAAATCAGCCCAAGAACAATTGGTAAGAAAGACAATACGAGAAATTGGGTATGATAATAAAGATTTGATGTTTGATACTGAATCATGTGAAGTAACTCTTAGACTTCATGCTCAAAGTCCAGATATTAGCCAAGGAATAACTGCAACTGCCGAGAAAGAACAAGGAGCTGGAGATCAAGGATTAATGTTTGGATATGCAACAAATGAAACTGAGGAGTTAATGCCAATGCCAATTTTACTTTCTCAAAAACTTGCTCAACAATTATCAAAAGTCAGAAAAAATAGCACTTTACCTTGGGTTAGGCCTGATGGGAAAACTCAGGTTTCTGTAAGATATGAAAACAATAAACCTACTAAAATTGAGACGGTTGTAGTTTCAACTCAACACGCTCCGGAAATTTCTCAAGAAGAAATTACAAAAGAAATGATAGATAAAGTAATCAAACCAGTTTTAGGAAGTCTTTGGAATGATGATATTGTAATTCATGTAAATCCAACAGGCAAATTTGTAATTGGAGGACCACATGGGGATGCAGGGTTAACTGGAAGAAAAATAATAGTAGATACCTATGGTGGTTTTGGAAGACATGGTGGTGGAGCCTTTTCAGGAAAAGATCCATCCAAAGTCGATAGATCAGCTTGCTATATGTGCAGATACATTGCAAAAAATATTGTTGCCGCAGGTTTAGCAGAAAGATGTGAAGTTCAGCTAGCTTATGCAATTGGTGTCGCTGAACCTGTATCTCTTTATGTAAATACATTTGGAACAAATAAAATTCCTGAAGAAAAAATAGAAGATTTAGTTAGAAAGCATTTTGATATGAAACCCTCGGGAATAATATCTACACTTGATTTGAAAAGACCAATTTATAGAAAAACTGCTGCTTATGGTCACTTTGGACGAAATGAACCAGAATTTAGTTGGGAAAAAACAGACAAAGCCGGATCATTGAAACAAGATGCTGGAGTTTAATAGTTCACGAATAGATTGAAATTCAATTTTTGAAATATTTTTTAGTTTTTTGTAATCTCCTTTAAAATCTCCAATCAAAAGATTAAGATCATCTACAGATATTGCACTACGAGGATTGTTTATTGCGTCATTATAACACATTTCCAAATCTACATTTTTGATTTTGATTTTATTTCTTGAAAAAAGTTTTACGTATTCTTGGAAAGGGATTGATTCGGACCCTACTAAATCTAAAATTTTTTTCTTAAATTTATCATCAATTAATGATTTTTTAATTATTTTTGCAACATCATTAATGTAGATGGGTTGAATTGAATATTTTCCACTCCCAGGAATTATGATTTCCTTATTCTTGATTTGTTTTTTTAAATATACTGTTAGCAAATCATCTTTTCCTACAATATATGATGGTCTAAAAATGGTATAATTCAAACCTGATTTGATAATCTCTTGCTCTGCATGATATTTTGAAATAAAATATCCAAGTGAAGTATCTTTGGATACTCCTAATCCACTATTAAAAATAATTTTTTCAATATTTCCTTTTTTACATAAATTTATTATTTTTTTAGTAAATCCAAGATTTATTGAATTAAAGTCATTTTTTATCGATTGTTTTCCTATTCCTACTAAATGAATTAAACCATGAGAATTTTTTATTGTTGGAAGAATATCTTTTTCATCATAATTAAGTGAAACAATTTTGGTTTCATTTTTTAATCTGGTAAAATTTTTTCTAGATATAGAAATTAAATTAAAATTGTTTTGTGAAAGAAATTTTCTAATATTTTTAGCCACAAATCCGCTTGCACCTGTTACAACTACTTGTGTATTTTTTGACATATTCAGTTAATGTTAATTTTAATTTTAAATATATTCTAAGAAAATCAAACAAGAGTTAATACATCAAAATAGGCAGGATTATCGTGGAAAATACAGATAAAAAAAAATTAAAAACAGGATTTACTACTGGTACTTCCGCCACTGCTGCAGCGATAGCTGCGGTTCAATCAGTAATTAAACAGAAAGTTATCGAACATGTTGAGGTTAAACTTCCCAAGGGAAATTTTATTAAAATTCCTATTCATTTTTGTAAATTTGAAAAAGGAAAAGCTTGTGCTTCAGTAATCAAAGATGGAGGAGACGATCCGGATGTCACTCATGGGGCTGAGATTATAGTTGATTTATCCATAACGGATGAGAAAAATGTAATTGAGATTGATGGTGGTGAAGGAGTTGGGATCGTAACAAAACCTGGGCTAGGTTTAGAAATTAATAAACCTGCAATTAATCCAGTTCCCAAAAAAATGATCAAAGAAAATTTAGAAATTGTTGCAAAGAGCTTGCTAAAAAATTGTGGTCTTAAAGTTATAATTTCTGTACCCAAAGGTAGGGAACTAGGACCCAAAACAGATAATCCACGAATCGGAATATTGAATGGAATTTCAATTTTAGGAACAAGTGGAATCGTCATTCCATTTTCAACTGCTTCGTATGCAGCCTCAATAAGACAAAATCTTGATGTGGCAATTGCTATGGGAAATGAAACAGTTGTTTTGACTACTGGTGGAAGAAGCGAAGATTTTGCTAAAAAAATTATAGATTTGCCTGATCATTGTTTTGTTCAGATGGGAGATTTCTCTGGATATACTATGCAGCAATGTGCAAAAAAAAATATCAAGAAAGCATTCATTGTGGGATTTATTGGAAAACTAGCTAAAATGGCAGCTGGTGTAAAACAGACTCATGTGAAAGGATCCAAAATTGATATGAAATTTTTATCAGGGTTAGCACAAAAATGCGGCGCAAATGAACAAATAATTCAAAAAATTTTGAATGCTAATACAGCCAGACACGTATCCGAGATAATCCAAGAAAACCAAATTGATGGATTTTTTGAACAAATTTGCGATAAAACCTATAATCACATGAAAAAACATTCGGAAGAAAAGGTCTCATTAGAAATAATTTTGTTCGATTTTGATGGAAATATTCTAGCTAAAAAATCCTAGTAGTAAGGTATTTTATTAATTTTGAAAGTTTCTGAGTGTGGAAAAAGTTGCAATTTTAGCTATTACTAAAAATGCTTTAGAGATTGGGAGAAAATTAAAAGAGTTTTTTCCTAATTGGGATGTATATGCTCCGTCAAAATTCTCAAATAATGAAGAATTTCATTGGTATTCTGAACCAACTTCAAAAAAAATCATTGAGTTATTTCAAAATAATAGTGCACTGATTTGCTTATTTTCCTTAGGAGCTGTAATAAGATTAATTTCTCCATTTTTGAAGGATAAGAAAACTGACCCAGCTGTTTTAGTTATTGATGACAAAGCTAACTTTGTCATAAGTGTATTATCAGGTCATCTAGGAGGAGCAAATGAATTATCAGTAAATATAGCAAAGAAACTAAATTCTCAACCTGTAATTACAACGGCTGCGGATGTGAATAAAACAATTGCAGTAGATCTTTTAGGAAGAGATCTTGGATGGAAAATACAAGATGATTCAACAGTAACTAAAATTAGTGCATATATGGTAAATGAAGAAAAAATTGGCGTTTTTCAAGATGCTGGTAAAACCGATTGGTGTACAGAATTACCATCTAATGTCAAAATTTACAAGAACAAAGAAGATTTGAAAAATTCTAATTCTAAAGGATATTTGATAATTACAGATAAAATAATTGAAGATGAACTTTTGGCCAATTCAGTTGTTTATCGTCCTCCTTCTTTGGTTATAGGGATTGGATTGCATTGGAACACATCAAAGCAGACTATAAAAAATGGGATAATGGATTGTTTACAAAAATTTCAACTAAGTTCAGATTCCATTTCAAAACTTGCTTCAATAAAAAAGCCAAAAGATGTACAAGGATTAATTGAATTAGGAAAAGAAATGGGAGTTCCAGTTGAATTCGTAGATAGAGAAGAGTTGGCAGAAATTCCAGCTCCCAACCCATCAGAGACTGTAAAATCCTTTGAGGGTACAGCTAGCGTGTCTGAGGCTGCTGCAATTAAGGTTTCAAAAGGCAAATTAATCGTGGAAAAACAGAAATTCCCTCCTGATTTGACTGTAGCAATAGCGAGGATAATGGGTTGAAACGGGGTTTATTGTTAATTGACAGAGGAAGTCGAGAAAGAGAAGCCTCGGAAGAGTTAGAGGAAATTTGTAAACAAGTAAAGAAAAAAGGAGAATACAATTTTGCAGACTATTGTTTCCTCGAAGTGGAGCCCCCTTTTATTGAAGATGGAATTGAAAAATCATTAAAGCAAGATATAGAATCTCTCACAATAGTTCCATACTTTCTTTATCCAGGAAAAAAGGTCAAATTAGCAGTTTCTGATGTAATGAAATTTCAAAAGGATACCAATGTAAAATTTGTTGTAACAAAACCCATGAGCATGCATAAAACTCTAGTAAATCTTGTTGAAAATCGAATTTCTTCGTCTTTAGAAGAAAATAATATTTCAATTCCAAAAAAAAATGTAGATGTTATGGTTATTGGACATGGGAGTAAAGATCCAAATGCACAACTCTCGTTAAATTATGTAGTAGATGAATTAAAAGAAGAATATAGAAATGTAAGTAGATGTTTTCTTGAAATAGAACAACCTGATATTTTTGAGGGAATAAAAAAGTGTGAACAAAATAAACCAGAAGTTCTTGTAATTGTTTTTTATTTTTTACATGAGGGAGCTCATGTTAAAACTGATATTAATAATGATCTTAAACCAGCTCTTGAAAAAGCTAATTTGAAAAAAGTGTGTATTACTAAACATTTAGGAACAGACGAAAAAATGATAGATTTGATTATTGAACGAGCAAGAGAGGTAGAAAATGCAAACTGAAAAAGGACAATCCATTGAAGATGCAAGCATGGAAATGATTGAAAAAGAAATTGGTAGTCATAATTATAATGAAAAAGAATGGCCCATTGTAAGAAGAATAATTCATTCTACTGCAGATTTTGATTTTGCAGATAAAAATAGAATAATTTTTTCTGCAGGGGCAATTGAAAGTGGAATTAATGCACTCAAAAATGGTTGTAGTATAGTTGTCGATGTAAATGGTGTAATAGGGGGACTAAACAAACAAAATCCAAGAGATTTTGGAAATAATATAATTTGTAACATTTCTTCTCCTGAAGTAATGGAACTAGCAAAAAAACAAGGAAAAACAAGATCGCAAGTTTCAATGAGATATGCTTCATCTGATATTGATGGGGGAATAGTTGCAATAGGAAATGCCCCAACTGCCCTTTTGGAGGTAATCAGCATGGTAAAGGAAGGAATTACCAAGCCCGCTTTAATCATAGGTATTCCTGTGGGCTTTATCTGTGCCCCAGAATCAAAAGAAGAGCTCTCCAAACTGAGTGAAGTTCCTTTTATTACTAATATTGGTAGAAAGGGAGGAAGTTCTTCCGCATCAGCAATAATTAATGCATTATACAAATTACTAAGAGCAGATTTAGCCTCTTGATGTCTTAATGCAGTTTTTTACAAAAATTTTTGCGTAATCAGAACCACCAAAATATAGATGCCCATAGGAGGCTAAAGTATTGTATTCAACCATTCCATCAAAGTGATTTTTAATTCCCTCTCCAATTTTTAATTCATATGAAAATTTTGAATCAGATGATACTGATTCTAATTTGGAATAATGAAATTCATGTCCTTGGAAAACATGTCTTTTG
>JAICHE010000054.1 GCA_025922755.1 Nitrososphaeraceae archaeon | reverse complement strand
GATAAATGGTTAATCTGATAAGTCGGAAGAGTAAGGCCTGCGTCTTGAAGATCTTGAAATACAGGTTGTAACTGTGGCAGGGACATCATGAAACCGTAATGGCTTTCAATTGCTTTACCCTCCAATTCTTGAACAAAAAAGGTCTCCTCCAAACCCACAATCCAAGAGTCAGTAGAACAAAGACCATGTTTTCCAGACTCATCAAATATTCCAGTGACATAATTCCAACCAAATTCGTCGGATGCTCTTTGAACCTCTCTATTCAATTGTGTTTCCATCACAGTATCAATCCACATGTGTTCAGATTTAGAAAGAAAAGGAGGACTTAGAGGATTAGTTTCAGGGTCACAGTATTGCCCATTTTCATCTTTTGTGGCATCACCATATTCTACATGATAAACCCTTTCAAGACGAGGAGCATCTTGTCCATTTGGAATCAATCCACTTAATGTGGCTAACTTGTCTTTTACATTAATGTCATACCGGGATAAGAGCTCATCACATCCAGGACCAAAGGAAGTACACATTATTGGTTCGGAGAATTCCTCACATTGATTTGTATCCGGATTGTAGGAACCAAATGTACATATTGGATCACCCTTAGAAGCCAAATCTTCTTCACACTTGTCAGTTTCAGGATCTAATACACCCTGATTACAAATTGGTTTTACCAAACCATAGAGGTCCTTAAAGAAAATATCTTCAGCTGTTTCATTTTCAGGAATGTCTTTGAAAGTTTTGACACATAGTGCATTTAGGTCATCTATCAACCCATTAAGTTGAGATTCAATTTTGTCTTCTATTTTCTGTTTTATTTCATCTGGAAGATTCACACCATCAAAATCAAAATCAATTTGCAATAGTTCTGCATATGCACATATATCTGCTAGAAGCTCTTTATCTGCGTCAGGATCAAAACAAGGTTCAAAGGACACACATTTTACTATTATATTGGCAAAACTTGCATCATTTCCACCAATGGATAAAATAACACCGTCTACTTCCCTTTGTCCTATCAGGTTATTCGCAGCAGTGATTTGATCTTTTATATCAATAGTCTTAGAACCTGAAACCGCTTGATGAACAAATGTCACAGAAGTTCTAGGATCAGCTTTTTCTAGCCACAATGCTGCTTTTGCATGACCTGATTTTGCAGATCTGTGAGAGGATTCATCTTGCCACTGAGGAGAACTTTGATCATACAAATCAAGCAATGATTCTATGTTATCAATTATTTGTATGATATCGTCGACTAGGTTGTCTTTTTGTATAATTAAATTTTCAATATTTTGCTTAATTTTTAGAATGTCATTTCTAATTGTAATTATTTGGGCACTTAATTCATTAAATTGATCTAATTTTGTTAAACAATTCAAAGAGTTAAAAGATTCTGTTGCCTCAAGAAGAATTTTTTCAAGAGAAGCCTTTTGCACTTGCCAAGTTGCAATTTTTACATAATTTCTTTGGTACCACGGCTTGTCCTTTTCTGCATCAATCAAACTTTGATAATATGTAATTTTTCCAGGAGTACTTTCAATTATCTCTTGTAGAGCAAGGCATTTTGCAATATCTATCTTATCTGCATCACTAAGCTGATCTAAAAAAACTTGCAAGTCATCTTCGAGATCATCTTTTTGGTTTTGTAAATTATCTATATTGTTTTTTATTTGTTCTATCTCATTTTTTGCATCAACAATTTGAAATTTCAGATCTATAATCCTTTTTGCAACTAACGCTCCATTAACCGAAATGTCAGGAGAGCCCTCTCCTGATGCATAAGAATCACCAAATGAAACAATTAGAAAATCCTGAACAAGTACATTTTCAGTATAACTTTCACTAGAGTTAGAATTTGTTGTATTTAGAGTCACTTCAAAAATTCCTTCATAAGGAAAGACATAAAAAAAATCATCGCATGAGTTTGTTTCAAAATTTTGTTCCTCAATTAACCATTCAAAGGTGGTTATCGTGGGGTCCTTATCCAATAAGGAACATGCATCAAATTGTACTTTCCAGCCAGATGGATTGACCGAATCAAAGTCTGTAAAATAATCAATCAGACCATCACTATTTTCATCCAATCCAAATCTTTCTGGCATCCTCCAGTCAAACGCTGTGTCATATACTATCTTTGTAAAAGAAGAGTTTGAATCCAATGGATCAAATCCTAAAGTTAGTTCATTTCCATCAGACATACCATCACCGTCAGTATCACCATTGGTTGGATCGGTACCTGTAAGAATCACCTCTTGATAATCATCCAAATCATCGTTATCAGTATCAGCATTTGAAGGAGAAGTCCCAATATCTATCTCTGCAGTATCTGACAAACCATCGCCGTCAGTATCTAGATCTCCAAAAGATGGAGTGGTAGCAGAGAAGGATATCAAAAAAACCAAAAACAAAACAAAAAAGCAAGTATTTCTAAAAATAGCCAATACTAGATCATAGTGAGAGGTTATTTAACGCTGCGCATGTTCTTTATATTAATACTAATTTTCTAAATTAAGAATCCTTTTGGAAAGTGAAAAAGAAATGTTACTGATGAAATACCTTCTCAAACATATCATTTCGAGTCACATGCAAAATTATTCAGTTGATTCCTTTTTACATCAACAGTGGTTCTATGTTTCATTGGTTGTGAAAAATAAGAAATAGGTTTAACTTTACAAAAAATTTGTAAAGAGCACTAAACCAGTAATTACTGCACCTATCATAACTACAGATACTAAACCAAACAGTTTTTTTCCGCTCATAGGTTGTTTTTGTTCTTGCATAATGTATTCAGGTTTTCATACTATATAATCTAGTGTTAATTTGTTTATCTAGTGGTAATTTTTAATTTTAAGGATGGTAAAGTTCTTTTTTATTATTCAAAACAAGATTTTGGACTTTAGTCATTAAACTCCCGTTCACATTTGGAGAATTTGTAAGAACAAGCAGTAGGTAATTACAGACATTAAATGTAAAAATTGTATTATTGTCTCTTTGAATTATTGCGGATCTAAATGTACCTAGAGAATCATCAAAATCCTTTCTAAAACAAGATTCTAAAGCAAATTTCATATACATTTGGCGTCGTTCTGAATCACCTAATTTCGGAATTACGCCTTTTTTGAAACCTCCAGAATACAAATTTCCCATTGTGTCAATAATTCCGGCAAATTGAATATTTTTAATTTCAAGTATCTTTTTACATAAGTTTTCCATAGATGGCTTTACTTTCTCACTTGTTGATCCATCATCTACAATCAGAGTCATAGTATAGAGTGGATTGTTTTTGCATATAAGCAAATGACAAAAATGACCTAGTGCTAATCAACTCAATTTCATTTTTTTCTAAAATTTTTGTTCATGTTCCTAAACTGTAAAATTATCTTTCGAACAAACTTTCATACATAAGTGCATCTGACTTTAAAATAAAATAGAGAACAAATTATGCAGTTATTAGAGATAATTAAAAATAGAATAATATGGATTGTTTTTGCAACTGTTATTTTTTATATTGTATTTATTTTGATTTCTGATGCTGAAAAAATTTCAAAGGACTTTTCTCAAATTAAACCAGAGTTTCTAATTTTGATATTTTTACTAGTTTTTTTATCTCACATCGTGAAAAGTTTTCGTCAGAAAGAATTGCTGAATATAATTGGAGAAAAAATTCCATTTAGGCAAAATTTTTTTATCTACATGGCAGGATTATCTCTGATCAATACCCCGGGAGGAGTCGGAACTTTTATCAAATCATACTATCTGAAAGAAAAAGCCCAAGTTCCAGTAGAAAAATCAATTTCTGTAATTTTCTGGGAGAGATATCATGATTTGTTAGCAGGCACTGCCATTATTCTTTCAAGTCTTGTGTTTTATTTCAGTTTGATTTCAATATCTTTGATTATTATCTCGTCAATTATTTTGATTGGAGTATATCTTCTCATGAGGATGCAGAGTTTTCCACTATCGCTCTACAAGAAACTTTCAAAAACTAGATTTATCTCAAAAAATTTTCCAGATTTGGGACCAAGTGAGTCATTTTCAATTTTGGCAAATTCCAAGAATATGACTAAAGGGTGGTTGCTTAGTGGTTTTGGATGGGCAATAGATTCTCTAGCAGTTTATGTGGTTTTTCTAGCATTAAACGTAGATTTAGGATACTTGCTGACTTCGCAAATCTACTTTACTTCCTTAGGCTATGGAGCTTTATCACTACTTCCAGGGGGAATTGGAGTGCATGAAAGCATGCAAGATTTTCTCTTGTTGCGTCAAGGCTTGGAATTACATGTTGCATCATCCCTTGTTGTTCTATCAAGATTGTCTACAATTTGGTTTGCAACTATTTTGGGGATTTTTTTTACAAGGTTTGCAATAAGAAGACAATGAATGGGTTAATACATTAAAGTAGTTCTCATCAGAGTTTAAGAGTTGTTTTCTTCTTTTTTGAACCTTAAAATTAACTGAAGCAGAATCAAAGGATGAAAAAGTACCATAGGGGATTTTATCATATGCATCATTTCTAAAAATGATTTTGTTGCAAGTTTACTTTTTGGCCCAAGCAATAGAACTTTTTGAGCATGATTCTGAACTAACCTAGTCAATAGTGTGGGTTTTTTTCCTAGTGTTGTTGGCCACCTAAGATCTTCGCTTGTCCCAAGAGTCCAAGGAAGAGCAATTGCTTTTGCAAGCTTGTTTTGAAAAGTTTTTGCAAAACTACCATCAAATTTTTGATTCTTTAACATATTATCAAGAACTTGTACACCAATTGCACTAGAAGTTATTCCTTGGCCATAAAATGGATTAAAAACAGATACTGCATCGCCTAAAACAATTAGGTTTTCTGGCCATTCCTTCATTTTCTCATAATTGTATTTCCTGCTTCCCTGTATTTGATAACCAAATATTTCTGAATCAGGAGTTGCATTTTTTATAGAGTCGTAAAACTCAGAACTCTCTAGTTTTTGCGTAAACTCTAAGAAACCCTTTTCATCTACTGGAGGGTAGTTTTTTCCAATTCCCGATAATCCGACAAGCCATTTTCCATCTTCTATTGGATATATGATTCCTGCACGAGGATTAACAGGAGGTTTGTTTAAAATTACAAGCATCTTCCAATTTTTATCAAAATTTTTTGGGACCAGATATCTTCTTGTGGCATACCCCACAAAGGAATCAACCCTTTCTTCAGTAGGCTTAGAATACCCAATTGCCTCAAGCCATATGGGAGTTTTTGTATTTCGTCCTGAACAGTCCACGATAAGGTCTGCCTGAATCGTTTGCCCTTTGTTGGCTTTTAGGAGAATTTTGTTTTTTTTCTCGGATTCAAAAGAAAGTACAGAAGTTTCGTCTTGAATTTTTATTTTAGAATTTTTTTTCAGATAGGATCTCAAGGTATTCTCAAAAAGAGTTCGTGTTAGGGTAAAAGTAACAATTCCAGAGTTAAATCTCTGGGCCCACCCACTTGGTAAAAGATATTTTCCATCTTTAAGAAAATCAATTTTATTTGCGCCCTTTTTCAAAAGATCTTCTTCTAATTCTGGAAAATAATTCTGAATGATATTCCTACCCTTAACTAACAACAAATGAATGTGATTCGCTTGGGGAGTTCCTTTTCTAGTATTGAAATTATTTTCTATTTGATCCTTTTCTACTATTACAACATCATCATAATAATCAGACAAAACACGGGCAGTCAAAATACCAGCAATGCTTCCTCCAATTACAACAGCCTTTCTTAACATCACAAACCACTCATTTCACATATATTTTTGAATTCTGGCAATATATAGAACAACCAACCCTGTAATTTTACATCAGATTATCTAAACAAACTGTGTTTTAGAAATCTTGTAGAGAACTAGAATAAAAAATTAAAAAATAAAAAGAAAGGAAAAATTTCCTTCTAATTATCCATTTTTTCTAACATTGTGACCACGTTCTCAAATTCAATGAGTGGTACAATTTTGACCTCGTTGAAGCTTGCAACTCCTCCTTCCATTGCTAATTTCTGAATAAGGTGAGGATCTTCTGCATCTACTATCCACAAAAAGGTGTGTTCTAATGCAGAGTGGAATCTGCCTATGATTTTGTTGATTCTGTGCTCAGCGCAGATTTTTTTCATGTCTCTTTTTCCGATTTGGATCATCATTTTCCTATTCTCAGAGTGGTTTATTGGACAAGCGTCGATTTCATGTCTACCATATATTCCGTATAATGCCATACTATGTTTCACCTCCTTTTTTCTTCAAATGGGTAAGAAAGAGAACAGAAACTGCAGGGGCAATAGTAATCACAGTTGGAGTACTAACTGGAGCAATTGGAGTTATTTTTTCCTCGTGTGTTGTTTTTGTTCTCATTTAACTTACCTTAGGTAAGTTAATATCAATACTTTATTTATAGTAGAAAGGGAAATGATGGAAACCAAGTTAACATAAGGTAAGTTGCAATTTATTAGTAACTATACAAAGGTAAGTTTTAATACACTCAATAATCTATCTCATACATGTCAAATGCAACATTGGAACATATGATAAAAAATTGTCCAGTAGACAATACATTCAAAATAATTGGGAAAAAATTCACATTTCACATTATAAGAAACATGGCCATGAGAAATCAAACCAGATTCAACGAATTTTTAGGAACAATAGAAAATATCAACCCCAAGACTTTATCACAGCGACTACGAGAACTAGAAGAATCCAAAATTATTACAAGAACTGTTTATGACGAGGTTCCCATAAGAATCGAATATACTTTAACAAAAAAAGGAAAGGATCTTCAAGGAATAATAGATCAAATGGCCGCCTTTTCAATGAAACATTATCCAAAGACGGTTTTCAAAGATGGAAAACAACGAAACTACAAGCAAGTATTCAAAAAACCCATTACTGTTTTGAACTAAAATTCAACAATCTTAGAAACTATTCTAAAAAAATTAAGAACACACCTAAGAAATTATTTTAAATTCAATTCAATAAACTGCTGCACATAGAGGACATCTTTCCACACGACCGGTTTTCATTAAGGGGATGATTAATTCACCTTTTGAACATTTGGGGCATTCCGTAAATCCTCGCACAGGTTTGTTACTCATTTATTTTATTTAGCAACATGTAAGTTGTGATTTTTTCAGACTATGAGTAATTCTTTGATTTCAATTATGAAACTATCAAAATAAAATTAT
>JAICHE010000053.1 GCA_025922755.1 Nitrososphaeraceae archaeon | reverse complement strand
TTCAGGCGTAAAAATCATGAAAATAATTCATAGTGAAAACCTAAATTAACAATTGTATGATATTGTTATATTGCTTTTAATTATTGATAATGGCTCAGTATTCACACAAAATCTTATTGATTTTTTAAATGCGAAAAATTTTTTATTTGAAATATTAACACCAGATGAAATTAATTTAAATTCATTAGAAAAATATGATTCCTTTATTCTTTCAGGGAGAAGAAAAAATGAAAAAAAAATTAATGAAATTAATTCAAAAATAATAAACTATACTGTAAAAAGTAACAAAAAGTTGTTAGGGATTTGTTATGGTGCAGAAATTTTGTCTTTAACATTAGGTGGAACCATACGAAAACTAAGATTAACTCAAAAGGGTAATGAAATAGTTAAGGTAAAACAAGAAAATTCATTGGTTAGCAAAGAAATTAATGTTTTTGAAAGTCATGGTTTTGAAATAGCAAAACTACCAGATTCTTTAATTTCTGTAGGTGAATCTCAAAATTGTAAAAACGAAATTATCCAATACAAAGGAAAATCAATTTTTGGAACACAATTCCACCCTGAAATGTCTTCTGATGGTAAAAAACTCATCCAAAAATTTTGTTTACTCTGATTAGATTTTAATAACTCACAAATTGTAATTTTTTATTGGAATCTTCAGATCATGAGCTTTTACTGCCTTTGGTGCAAGAAGAAAACATTTGTTTGCCACTACCAATCAATGTAGTATCAAAATATTGGAATATAGATCTTCCAATAATAGAGGCCAAAGAAATTGCAAAACAATATCCAAACAATGCAGGGAGTATAATGATTGAAGGAATTGAACTTGCAGAGAGAAATGGTTTGATTTGTAAAATAATCCATTCATCTATTTCAGAACTTAAAAAAATAATTGATAGCGGTATTCCTCCCATTGTGATTTTACCTGGAATTCCAGAAATTACACAACATGCTTCAGTAATTTCAGGGTATAATGAAGACGAAAAAACAATACTTCATTACATTCAAAAAGATACTCAGGAAGGAGAGCTTCAAGAGGGAGCTATTCCACAAGAAATTTTTGATAAAGAATGGTCTGAAGACGGACGATTATTAATTATTTTAGCGCCTGAGGATATCATTTCTTCTCTACAAACAAGTCATTCAGATGAAAATTCTAATAGAATGTGTTTTGTTTCTGAGAAATTTAATATTTTAAAAAACATTGAAAAAACTACCGAGTCTCTAAAGAAAGCTCTTGAATTGGATAAAGATAATCCTACAGCCTTGAATCTATTTGCTGGAATTCTCAATGCGCAAAATTCACAAGATTGTGTGAAATATTATGAAAGAAGTATAGAGCTAAACGATAGATTTTACTTATCTTACAACGGACTGGGTAATTTTTATTTGAAATCCAACAATTTTGATAAAGCAGAATTATCTTACACTAAAGCTATTGAAATTAATCCTAAACGTTCAGCTAAAATTTACAAGAATAGGGCCTACATTCGAGAAAAACTAGGAAAAATTCAACAAGCAAAAGAAGACCTAAAAAATTATCTAAAACTATTTCCAAAAGCTGAAGATAGAGGAATAATCGAACAAGCAATTAGAGAATTGTAAAAATGCGGAGTGCGGGATTTGAACCCGCGGCCTTCAGCTTGGGAAGCTGACGTCATACCAGACTAAACTAACTCCGCCCTTCTAACTTCTCTAATTATGATTAAATATCTTAATCGTCTAATGGATTTATGGATGCAAAATGTCCTGAATGTGAAAAAGTGGCAATTCTAAATGATGAAGTTACTAGAGTAAAATGCCCTCATTGTAATTTTGATGAAGATTATGATACATATCTTGAAATCATGAAAGAGCAGGCTATTAACATGGCTTCTGATTACATTCCTGATAGACCTGGACTCTAATTACCAAAAATTTCCTTTATCTGAACAATCTAAATGGGATCCACAATTTGGACAAAACATATGGCATGCCTGCATATCAACCATTTTAAAATCACACTTTGGGCATCTTATCTCTTCGGCCACCATATCTATTCTAAATAATAATTTAAAAATAATGTCCAAACGTTAATTAGTCGTTCACCTATTTTTCCGAATAATTGACCAACTTCAAACTTACAGTATCTGACACTAAAGGAAAATCTGTAACAAAAGAATTGAAAGACAGTGATGCTAATCCGTTACTTGGTTTAGAAATAGGCAAAGAAACTGACGCTTCCATTGTAGGATTAAATGGTAAGTTGAAAATCACTGGAGGAAGTGACAAGTCAGGAGTTCCTATGAGAAGTGATGTGCATGGATCTGCAAGAAAAAGAGTTCTTCTTTCAAAAGGTGTTGGATTACAGGATGTTGAATTTGGACAAAGAGTAAGAAAACTAATGAGAGGAAATACAATTTCTGAAGAAATTTATCAAGTTAACTGTAAATTTGACGGAGAACTTCCAGTTGAAGCTCCTGCTGAGGAAAAAGCAGAAAGTTCTGAAGAAGAAAAAAAAGAATAACTTAACATATACCGGTCCTACATTTTGACTCATGCATTGGCGAGAAACTCTTCCTGATTGGTATGTAAAAAAATATGGATATCAACCATGTGTGAATATCGGAACTGCTGGTCACGTAGATCACGGTAAAACAACTCTAATCCAAGCATTAACCGGTTCTTGGACAAGTGTTCATAGTCAAGAGCTAAAAAGAGGTATTACAATCAGAGTAGGATATTCTGATGCAGCATTTTACAAATGTCCTGATTGTGAAGAACCGCTTGGATATTCAACAACTCCAAAATGTAATAATTGTGGAAAAGACAGTGAATTATCAAGAGTAGTAAGTTTTGTTGATAGTCCAGGACACGAGAGTCTCATGGCTAACATGTTATCTGGATCCGCATTAATGGATGGAGCATTATTATTAGTTGCAGCAAATGAAAAAGTACCAAAACCTCAAACTAAAGAACATTTACTTGCCCTACAAACACTTGGAATTCAACAAATAGTAGTTGTTCAAAATAAAGTAGATCTGATTTCATATCAAGAGGCTGTTTCAAATTATCAAGATATTACTAAATTTGTAAAAGAAACTTATGCAGCAAAAGCTCCAATAATTCCTATTTCGGCCCAATCTGGATTAAACATTGATGCACTAATTGGTTCAATAGAGGCAACTATCAAAACTCCTGAGAGAGATGAAACTAAAGATGCTGTAATGCATGTATTACGATCCTTTGATGTAAACAAACCTGGAACTAAATTAAAAAATATCAAAGGTGGGGTTATAGGGGGCAGTCTTACCGAGGGAATTTTTAAGGTCGGGGACGAAATTGAAATTAAACCCGGTATAATGGATGAAAAAAAGAAAACATATGAGCCATTAAATACTGAAATTACCTCACTTGGTACAGGTGCAGGAATCGTGGATTCTGTAAAACCTGGCGGATTGGTAGCAATAGGTACAAAATTAGATCCAGCTATGACTAGAAGTGATTCATTTATTGGATCTGTAATTGGAAAACCTGGAACTCTTCCAGAAAATTCGAATACAATTAAACTTGAAGTTAATCTCTTTGACTCTGCAGTTGGAATAGGTGAAGATGTAAAGGTTCTTCCAATACAAAAAGATGAACTTCTACGATTAAACATTGGTACAGCCCCAATATTAGGAAAAGTATCAAAGATCAAATCCAAAACTGCTGAAATTGAACTACGAAGACCCGCTTGCATATTTGAAAAAGGAAATGTGGCTATTAGTAGAAGAATCGCTGATAGATGGAGATTAATTGGGGCCGGGGTAGTTGGTTGAAGTAATTTGTGACACTAATTTTTTAATTCATCTAGCTACCAAAAGGATCAAAAACATTGATTCAGTAGACGTTGAAATTGGATCTATTTCGTATATTGTTCCCGAAGTTGTAAAAAACGAATTAAACAATCTCAAGGATAATGCTCAGAAAAAACAAGACATACTAACTACGCTTGATTTTATTAAAAATTTCAAAATTATTCCAATCCAAGGAAAATATGCAGATAAAGAATTAATTAATTATATAAAAAAGAATGGCGGCATAATTGGAACGATGGATAGAGAATTAAAAAATGAAATTAAAAAGATTGGCGGATCAATAATTTCTTTTTCAAATGACCACATAATACTAGAATCTTAGTAAAATTTAACTGGAACAAATAAGCCTAAAAAATGCATATGAAAATTGAGAGTACTGCATTTGAAAATGGAAGTGAAATTCCAAGAAAATATGGTTATAAAAAAGATAACATCAACCCACCAATTCTAATTAAAGAAGTACCTACTGAGGCCAAATCCTTAGCTCTAATAATGGATGATCCAGACGCAATGGGAGCAGTAGGAAAAATCTGGGTTCACTGGATTGTTTGGAACATTGAGCCAAATACCAGCGAAATAAATGAAAATTCAGTTCCCTCTAATTCTATACAAGGAAAAACAGATTTTGGAGAAACGGTTTATGGAGGACCTGCTCCACCTGATAAAGAGCATACCTACATTTTCAAATTATATGCCTTGGATAAAAAACTCGACATCAATGAAGGTTCATCAAAATCACAGGTTGAAGAAGCGATGAAAGGTCATATCATAGATGAGGCTAAATTAGAAGGCAAATACGCACCATAAAATAAAAAACTTGATTTATTTGTTATAGCGCTCTGCCAATCTGTATTTCATATACTTATCATCCGGCGAAAATTTAGCTGGATGAGCAGAAATTGTTTCTTCCCCACATTTAGGACATTTATCTTTAAGAGTATAATGAAAACAACTAACACATCTTCTTAATAGAAATCTCATCTTAATTCTCTCTAGTTTTTTTAGATTCTTCTCGAGTAAATT
The DNA here is from genome assembly GCA_025922755.1 of Nitrososphaeraceae archaeon. GTDB lineage: Archaea > Thermoproteota > Nitrososphaeria > Nitrososphaerales > Nitrosopumilaceae > Nitrosomaritimum. Next base: position 2,338 of record JAICHE010000053.1, on the reverse strand, counting down.
TGAATTGGCCTTTCTTTTTTTCAATATTCTGCTGGACTTCAAGAATTATTGGTTTCAATTTTTTTTCAGCCGACTTGAAATCTTCAGCAGTTACAGATAATCGATATTTTGGAGCACCTAGATAGATAATATCAATAGAAGAATCTTTTTTCAGGACATCTAAAAGTGTTTTTTTGATAATCTCAATCCCATTTGGCTTGTTATTTGTTATTTCCATCACTCCTCTTATTTCAACAGACGGAAGTTTGATTTTAGAACAAATCTCCTCAATTACACTAGCAGTTTTTTTAGAAAGCTTTAGACTTTTTACTGAATTAATTCCATTCCGTCCAATTTCAATGAAAGCATCATATACAGAATCAAAATTTGAATAAATATCATCTTCTAATTTTTCAATTTCCTTATCTGATAGTTTTGCTTTATCTTGAACATTTTTCAATAATGTTTTTCCTTTCTCAAATTTCTTCACTTCTTTTAATTTGTGCTTTTTTTGATCTTTTGATACTTGTTTAAGTGAAAGGTCAATGTCTCCTCTACTTGGATTGACCTTTTTTACGAGTAGAACCTTTTTTTCATTTTCTTTAACAAATCGATTTATTGATCTTATCCATCCGGGAGCAATCTCAGAAATATGCAAAAATCCTTGAATTCCTTCATATTCATCTAGAGTCACATATGCCCCATGGTCCATCACTTTAGTTACAGTTGCAAGAACAATTTCGCCCTGTTCGGGCATCTCTTGAATTTCTGTAGACATTTCTTCTATGACTAATTTGTGCGTAATTTAATGTTGCTAGTTAGAAATCAATTCCCTTTTTTGCTTTTTTACCCTTCTGAAATGGATGTTTGATCTCTTTCATCTCAGTAACTAAATCTGCAATTTCAATTAATTCGTCTTTGGCATAATTCCCAGTCAAAACGATATCCAGCTCAACGGGCTTAGACTTAACTAAGTTGATAATGTCTTCCAATTTTATCAGACCCAAATTTATAGCATAATTTACTTCGTCTAGAATTACAATATCATAGTTTCCAGATTGAATTTTTTTTGAGCATATCTTTACTGCTTCCTTGGCGATTTTTTCATGTTCCTCTTTAGGATCTTTATCATCAATTATTCCCACGAATCCTTTCCCAACAGCAATCATTTCAAAATCCGGTTCTAGTTTTTTTGAAGATATCATTTCACCATAATGCCAAGATCCTTTAATGAATTGAATCATGCATATTTTTTTCCCATATCCGACAGCCCTCAAGGCGATTCCCAATGCAGCTGTCGTCTTTCCTTTACCCTTTCCAGTGTAAATGATAGTTAATCCTTGTTCTGCCATATCATGATTTTTACTCTTAAGAGTAAAAACATTGAGATTCATTATTGGATCATTTAAATAAAAAATCAATTGTACACATTCGAATTGAAAATTCCTAGATTAGTTTTAGCAGGAGCAACAAGTGGAGTAGGAAAAACATCAATTACATGCGCAATCATTCATTCCTTACAAAAAAAGGGTTTTTCCGTTCAACCATTTAAGGTTGGTCCAGACTATATTGATCCAAGTTACCTCAGTGCAATTTCCAAAAAAGATGTTTTTAATCTAGATGTATGGTTAATGGGAAAAAATCAACTACTAGAAAGTTTTGTCAGCCATTCAAAATCAGATATTTCAATAATAGAGGGAGTAATGGGATATTATGATGGATTTCGAGGTGACAACAATTTTGCAAGTACCCATCATGTATCTCAAATTACAAAATCTCCAGTCATATTAGTTCTAGATGCTAGTAAAACTGCCAGATCAATAGCTGCGACAGCATTGGGGTTTGTAAAATTCCATGCCAATTCACGTATCAAAGGAATTATTTTAAACAAAATTGGAAGTAAAAAACATGAAACTCTTTGTAGAGAGGCATTAAAAGATACAAAATTACCCATAATTGGTGTAATTCCTAAAAATCCGGAAATTGATTTACAATCAAGACACCTAGGATTAATCCCTACAATTGAAGACACTAAATTATTACAGAGAATAAAAAATGCATCCACAGTAATAGCTGATTACTTGGACATTGAAAAAATAATAAAAATAACTGAAACTTCATCACCTTTACAATCACCAGTTAAAAAATTATACAAAAAACCAAAAACAACTATTGCAGTTGCTCTAGATAGTTCATTTAATTTCTATTACCCTGATAATTTAGAGACATTAAAAAAAGAAGGTGCTAAAATTGTCTATTTCAGTCCTACCAACGATAAAACCTTACCAAATGTCGATGGACTATACATTGGAGGAGGCTTTCCGGAAATTCTTGGATATGCCTTAGAAAAAAACCAAAC
>JAICHE010000052.1 GCA_025922755.1 Nitrososphaeraceae archaeon | reverse complement strand
GTCAATTGCTCCAGGTGAGCTGCCATCACTACAAGTTGAAGATTCTAATTCCCATCCATTTGGAATGTTAATCTCAGTTACGTTGTAGAATCCTGGGTTTAGCAGAGTGCTAGTCTTGTTTTGTCCATCAGACAAGGAGAACCCACCAATAAAGCTTGATACAAAATTAAAAGACTCTATTGAACCGTCAGGGAAAGTTTGCTTTTTGACTATTATTGTTGCAGGTTCATCTACAATGTCATTATTGGTAACAGTACAACTAATTACATCAAGAGGTTCTGCGATACCAATGCAAGATTGAGTAAAAAATGGAGAATATTCCAAATCAGGAATTTCAGTTACAGAATAAAAGCCATCAGGAAGAAGTATTGTTGTCCCAGAAGAAGATCCTGGAAAAGACACTTTCTCATTATTTGAATCCATTACAATTATTGTAAAGTCCGAAGAAGATTTACTTCCGTTATCGTCATTTACAACATTTTTAATTACAGTAATAACTGCAAAATTATTTTCGCATTCACCTATACCATCACCATGATCTAAGTGAGCTTGAACAGATGTACCTCCAACAGAAATAGTTTGAATGTTTTCAGGGTTTCCGGGAGGAAGATGACACATGATAATTTTTGGTTCGGGTGCAGCATCTGCGATTTGGGATATCCCAGAGATAGTAAAAATTGAAAATAATAACAAACTAAATACAAGTAAAACTTTGTGACCTGCCACCTACTATCGCCCTATGCATTTTTTAACTTGAGGACATATTAAGAATATTCATTGTCACAATTTATTGTTACAATATGTTCTTGATCTAGGCTCAAAAATCAATTAAAACAGATTTTTTTAAAATTTAGAAAAATTAAAAGAAAAAAAGTGGCTTATGCCATGTTATTACTTCTATTTCCAATAGATCGAATAAAAAGACAATGAGCGATTTGTCCACTCCAACCTGACAATATTTCAAGAATAATGAGGTGTAGAAAAATTACTTTTTTGCGGCACTAACCAAAGAAATCACATCACGATCCCTTAGCTGATAGTCAGTAGGCAGTCTCAAATTATATCGCAAATCCTTTGCATATAGAAGCCCTTTTGTCAAATCTGTATGGATTTCTCTTGCCAAATCATTTACAGTTGCACCATCTTTGAGCAAAATCAAGTCAGGTAGCACTCTTCCCTTTTTATCGGTCAAATTCTTGTCATTAGTAACGGGGTAAATAGAGTTCATCTTGAGAAGTTTGAATACTGCAATGTTTATTGCAAATTGCACACCTGTTCTCATAAATTCGCCCATTATTCCTTTTTTGATAAACTCTAGAGCGTTTTTTTGTTTTTGATTTAGGTCATCTGACTTTACAATTTCAAACTGCTCAGAGCCAGGAGAATATTTTATGAGGCCTTTTTGTTCTGCTCGCCTCAAGCTAAGCTCGCTGTCTCCACTTGCTGGAATTACTATTGTATCATTATATCGTTCTCGTAGTCTGTCAAAATTCTTGTCAGCCCCTTCAACATCAATTTTGTTTGCAACAATCAGTGTAGGTTTTGATATTCTTCTCAGAGCAGATGCTAGTTTTTTGCTATCATGCATGTCATAGTCATCAAATTTTTTCTCATTTAGTTCTGTTAGTTTCAAAGCATCTTTTACATGTGAAGTCTTTACTCCAATTCCACGATACAAGTCAGTGATTGCCTCAACAGTATCGGTTCCTCCACCTATAGCCTTTGAGACTTTTTCTCTATTGCCTTCTAGAATTTTCAGATACCACATTATCAATTCTTCTTCAATATCTGCAAAGTCTGAAATTGGGTCTCCAGTACCCACCTCACTTATTTGCCCAGTAGAGTCAATTCCTCCAGAAGCATCAACTACATGAAGTAATGCATCAGATTGGGCAGCAATTGAGAGAAACTGGTTTCCAAGACCTTTTCCTTTCCAGGCATCTTTGATTAATCCAGGTAAATCGATTAGCTCAATTGGAATGTAACGCCATCCATCAACACATTTTGAATTGTTTGGATTATCTTGCAATTTGAATTCTGGATGAACACAAAGTGTGATGGCATGAGATATTCCAGAAATTGGTTTTTTTGTAGTAAATGGATAAGATGAGATTTCTTCAGAAGACAGTGTTGCAGCATTAAAAAAAGTGGTTTTTCCAGTATTTGTTTTTCCAATCAATCCAATTTTTATTGGCACATCTTTGCTATTGTTTCAGAATATTTATCTCTGCCTAGGATTATTTTTGTTTGATTTTTTCGAGGGTTTGAGAAATCTTCTGCAAAGACCATTCAATTTCTGAAATTTCTTCTTGTGATAGTTTGCCCTTCCATTTTTCTAAAACAGTAGTTGCAATCTCTGAGCTTTGGTAAAGCAAATTCCAGTAGGGATGATGTTCAGCAGTAGTGTAGGCCAACTCTATGACATCATTTAACCCATTTTGTGCTTTAGCAAGGGCGGTGATTTTTCCTCCAAACATTTTGATAATGTCGTTTTCCAAATCAAATTCTAGTTTTATCATGGTGTTTTTCTGTTCGTATTTTTCTACGAGTTTTTTCAAATCATTGAAAAATTCTTCAAAATCACTCATAATCAAAAGAGCCTTCTGTGTTCTGCAAACATGCATCGATTAAACACGACTTTAATTCCTGCTTTTTTTGCCAATTCCTCTGCTTGTTCATTATGAATTCCTTCTTGGAGCCAGATTACTTTGGGCTTTTTTTTAATTGCCTCTTGGATTACAGGTAAAACATCTTCTGAAGGCCTGAAAACATTAACAACATCAATTTCTCCTGGCACCTCAGATACAACATTATAGCTTTTTTTGCCTAGAATTTCATCAGAATTTGGGTTAACTGGAATTACATCATAACCATGCATGGACATGTATTTTGGAACCATATGCGCGTCTTTTTCAGGATGCTGAGACATTCCCACAACTGCAATTTTCTTTAAGGAAAATATCTCTCTGATTTCATCATCACTGAGGTTATCTCGATTCACAAGAAATCTTGAAAGTTGTGAAATATAATTTGTGAACTGGCAACAAAGTCCAAATACTGTTAAAATCCAATTTAAGATATATTATGACAAAGTCTGTTTTTGTTACTGGAGCTACAGGATTTATTGGATCAAGACTAGTTGCAAATTTAGCCGAAAGCCAATACCACGTAACATCGCTGATAAGAAAAGGAAAAGAATCACATCCAAAATCAAAAAAAAACATTGGTGATTTGACTGACTCTAACTTGGAAATCCCAATTGAGAACATTGATTGTGTGGTTCATCTGGCATCTCACACCCCTCTTGAGAAAAATAAAAAAATTCTAGAAAAAGTAAATCTAGGTGGAACAAAGAATCTGTTTGATAAAATCAAAGACAAGACAAAATCAGTAATCTATGTTTCTGGGTTGGGAGTGTATGGAGACCCAGGAGAAAAAGTTGTAGATGAGACTTTCCCATACAATCCAAATACAAATTTTGTAAAAACAAGACTAGAGGCACAAAAATACCTTCAAGAAAATTGTGAAAAGATGGGAATTAATTTTGGGGTAGTTCATTTCGGAGACGTTTATGGGTCACGTGGGTGGTTTTACGAATTTCTAATAAAACGACTTTTGAAGAATACCTTCAGGCTACCAAAAGATGGAGAATACTACAAAGGCTTTGTCCATGTAGATGATGCAGTAGGAAGTCTGGTTTCAGTACTTGAGCAAAACCCAAAAAACGAATCCTACATTGTGGCAGACTCTACACCTGCAACATTTCGAGAGTTTGCAGACTTTACTGCAGACCAAATTGGCGCAAAGCATCCAAAAAGTGTTCCTGTATTTTTGGCAAAAGCAGTCCTTGGAGGGGATTTGATAAAATTACTTACAACCTCAATGAAGGTGTCAAACAAAAAAATTTCATCGATTTATGATTTTAAATTCTCGTCCTACAGAGAGGGAATACCAAACGTAATATCAGAATTGCAGTCAACTGGTTTGCTAAAATAGCTTAGAATATCAAAACGTACAGTATTTTAATCAAAATGATTTATTTCAATCATGGAGCAAGAGCCCAAAGATCTAATTGTTCTTGGTGCAATCAAAAATGGAATTAAAAATTTTGATAAAATCAAAAAAACCACACAGATAGATGCCGAAGAGCTCAATGCCATTTTAGAAAAACTTGAAGAGCGAGGACTCATCTCAGTTCAAGAGAAGAAAGGGTGGTTTGGGCCAAAAGTAGAACTTCGCACCACAGAAAAAGGAGACAGAGAAGTAGATGAGCGAGTCCATGAAATGCAAGAAAAATGGAATCAAATGTCTTTGCTTTACAAAACAGGTGACAAACAAAAACTCAAGCAATACATGGATGACAACAAGTCATTTTTGCCAACAATGATGTTCTTTGGCATCATGGATATGATGATGTTTTCCATGATGTTTAGCATGATGGGAATGATGATGTCAGACTATGTGCCACAAGAAAGTATTCCAGATGGCCTGGACGGCGATGGAATGGATGGCGGTTCCGATATGAGCGATGGCGGGTTTGATTTTGATATTGGATTTTAATTAAAAATAAATTTCAAGTACCAAACTAGTCTTGATTACTGATTTGCATACAAGACTTTTTGATACTCTTTTATCATCACATCAGTGATTTTGAGCACATAAATTGACTCTGCATCACTTAGATGATCACGTCCATCACCTACTGCGTTTTTAATCACAGTATTGATTTTGTTAATCAAGGCTGGATTGTTTTCTATGTCCATTACTCTTTATCGCCAAAAACTGTACGGCAAGAAATTACTTAAAGGATATCTTCAGTCACATCAGTCTATTACACATGGTAAATTGGTCTGGGTTTTAGTCTAGTATTTCCATTCATCAGTCAAACCATTCCAAAGTGGGCGAAATACTGATGGGTCCTTTCCAATCTCTTCTGTAATTCGGTTTTTTAGTGCAAAAAAGAAGTTCTCAAGGGCATCGACACCTCCATCATTGTAAAGTTCTTGCCCGATTTCTGATATTCTTTTTTTCTTGTCTTGCACTTCAGAAAAATCTGGGTTTTGTAGACAAAATGTCATCAGGTCAATTAGTTCTTCTTCTAGCATAAAGTCCATTGAAATGTATGGAATAATTGTAATTTTTAAACCAATCTTATTTTTTAGATATTCTAGGAGGATGAAAACTTATTGAGTGATTTTATAGCAAGATGTAGAAAATGTAAAAGCAAAGTGATAATTCCCGACCAAGGACCATGTACCGATTTAGAATATAGAGAATATCTGGAAGGGTATGGAAAAAATTGTAAATGTGGAAGAAATGATTGGGAACTCTTAGCATAGAATTCCTTGGAAAAATGCAAATAGTTTAATCATCTTTTTTAAAAGAAAAATAATTGGTTTACAGCGTTAATGACAATCCTGGTTTGATCAAGGTTCTGACCTTTCTAAAAACGCACAATACTGAATACTTATCAGGTCAAGACCTTAGTGATGTTTTAAAAATTAGCAGAGTTGCAGTTTGGAAGCATATTAAAAAAATCAAGGAGTTGGGTTACGAGGTAGAATCAATACAAAAGCAAGGATACCGACTTGTGTCAAATACACAGAGGTTACTTCCATGGGAAATCACCGAAGGGTTAGAAACAAAAAAGATTGGAAAAGAAGCATACTATTTTGATTCGATTACCTCCACACAAGATCAAGCCATGAAAATGGCCTCAGAAATAAAAAATGATGGAGTGGTAGTTATTGCTCAAAAACAAACTGGAGGAAAAGGAAGAGGAGGAAGAAAATGGGCATCGCCCGAAGGAGGAATATGGCTTTCAGTGATTTTACGACCAGAATTTGACATTTCAGTTGCCACCTTATTTCCAATGGCAGCATCCCTTGCATTGGCATTTACAATGGAAAAGTGTTTTAAAATCAAACCAGAATTAAAGTGGCCAAATGACGTTACATTACAAGGAAAAAAGGTTGCAGGAATATTGGTTGACGCATCACTAGAATCAAACAAAATTGAAAATATTGTATTAGGTGTTGGGATAAATTTTGACGTTAACGCAAAACAGTTAGAAAAACAATTGAAGGGAACCCCCAATTTTTACGGTGTTGCAACATTGAAAAAATTCAAAAAATCAATCTCGCCAGTAAAATTTGTCCAGATGTTCTTAGAAGAATTGGAAAAAATCTTTGAATGGTTAAATGAAGAACAGGTCAAAAAAATAACCAAAGAATGGACAAAAAGATCATCAACAATTGGAGCCAATGTAGAATTGACAACCAAGGAAGGAAAAATCACAGGAAAAGCTCTCCGAATTGATAATGATGGTGCACTGGTAATTGATGACAAGAAAAAAACCAGAGTGTTAGCTGGGGATATTGTCCATTTACCGTAAGAAACGAGTTATTTCTTTGCTGGTTTTTTCTTTGCTTTTGTTTTAGGTTTTTTAGGTTCTGGTATAAGACTAGTCTGAGTTTTTAGGATTTCTTTAAGATCCTTTTGAATTTCAAACACCATTGAAAGCATTTTCTCTAATTCCTTAGAATAATTCTCATATGCGGAAATTAGCTCCAGGTTTTTTGCATTTACTTCAACTAGATGGTCGTTTTTACGCATCAAGTTGGCAGATTGGATTAATTCAGGAATTTCAGGAGATTCTTTACCTAGACGATTCAATTCCAAAGTTAAATTTTGAATTTTCTTGCGTAATTCGTAAATTATTTGCCCAGCCCCAACCTCAGTCAATATAGGAGCAAAGCGTCTTTGTTAATTAAAGGATTTTTCTCAAACGCGAATTTTTTTTATTAACATTCAAAGAAATGTTGAAAAACATGCACAAGTTAGAAATAAAATTACAAAAGAGACTATCCATTGTCAAACATACTCAAGTGGTTTAGTCTGGCTTTATTTTCTTCACTTATCTTAGGTTTTTCCTTGGCATATGGACAAACATCAGAAGAATCAAGACTTTATGATGCAAACGAGCGATTCAGAAATGGCCAATACAAGGAGGCAATTGTCATCTATGATGAAATTTTAGAAAAGATTCCAGATAACCTTGCAACTCTTAGAATGAAAGGAATTGCAACCAGTAATTTAGGAAATCACGAAGAATCCCTTAGGCAATTCTACATGGTTCTTCAATACCAGCCCAAAGATGTTGTATCCCTTACTGGTATGGGTGCAGGATTTGGAAATTTAGGAGAATACCATGAAGCAAAAATGTATTTTGAAAAAGCACAAGAACAAAATCCAAAAAGTCGAGTTATCCAAAATTATAAAGAATTTGTCGACAATGTAATCGCCAAATACCCCTACACCCCAACAGAAAAACCTAAGAAAATCTATGGAAACACTCCGGTTATCCCCAAATGG
>JAICHE010000051.1 GCA_025922755.1 Nitrososphaeraceae archaeon | reverse complement strand
GTATCTTGTATATTACTTGAAACAACCACATCAGTTGGCACATTTCCAGATGGATCTGCATCGGCAGTATACGTTACGCTTTGAGCGCCAAGAATGCTGGTATCAATTCCACCAGATAATACATGACAGTTATCAACATAGGATGGATCATCATCTGTTGCAGTACAATACTCTGTATATTGGTCAGTGAGAGTTAATTCAAATGGATCTGAAATCGGGTTTGCGTTAATTTCAGGTGCTGTAGTGTCTTCTTCTGGAACGGATTGGTAATTTACTGCGGCATATGCATCTACTCTTCCGTTCCCATCTCCGATACCTGGAAGGTCAATTGCAGTATTGTACAATGCCTCTTTTACTTGGCCAACTGTCCATGTGGGATTTTTGTCTAGGATTAGTGCCACTACCCCTGCTACGTGTGGTGTAGCCATGGATGTCCCATCGGCATAATAATACCAATCTGAATTACAATCAAGACTTGCAAAGAAATCATTACAAGACCAAGCCCCCAAGGTGTGAACCCCTGGGGCTACAATATCAACTGCTGGTCCTTGGTTTGAAAAGCTTGCAATATTATCATTAATGTCTACTGCACCTACTGCAATTGCCCCTGATGCACAACCAGGATAACTGGTTGCATTGAGGTTTCCATCATTTCCAGATGCAATTACAACAACAGTTCCAGCTGCTGCTAGTTCATTTACTTTGGTTACGATGGGGTCGCCATCATCATCACAATTTTCTGCAGAAGATAGTCCACCACCTAGACTCATGTTAATTACTTCTGCTTGTCCTGCAGCATATTCTAGCCCTGCAATAATTGCATCCTCTGGACAATCACTAAGGATTGTACACACCTTTCCGACCATAAGGTCAACACCGTGTGCAGTTCCTAATGCTTGGTTAAGTGGATCACCTAATGCATGCCATCCTTTTCCAGCAATAATAGAAGATACATGGGTTCCATGTCCACCATAATCCTTCCAATCCCCATGTGCCAAAATATCATCTGTAAAGTCTTGTGTGTTAACGATCTTACCGTCAAGTTCGATATGATCGTCTTGTACACCTGTATCTAAAACTGCAACTGTAATTGCGTATTGACTCTGATTGGGGCCTCCATCAAATCCCATATCCCACACCATGTCTGCTCCGATCTGTTCATTCTGGAGTTTGTCCTGTAGTTGGTACATCTTTACTGGCCTAACATTGTCCATGGTATCTACAAGTTCTGATGGACAGAAAAATGAAGTTGCTTCATTTAGTCGGTTAATAACAGAACAGCCTTTTTGTTTAATGTCTGAGATATCACCTTCTGATGTTACACTAGATATCACTCTGGTAAATCCAGCTCTTTCCAGTCCGGGTGGATATTCGAAGGGAAGTTGACTTGTTCCAGAATTTTGTTGTCCTATGTATCCTGGTCTGTTGTTTGATTCAGGGACAAGCTTTGCATCCCCTTCTTGAGCAAATGCCGAAGTTGAAGATATTGAAACAATGCTAAGTGATAGTAATAAAATTAGGAAAATGCTTGCCAGTGCTTTGGAATATCTGCCACCCACTAACTTGATCTAGATCTAATTTTATTTAACTATGTGTAAGAAATCACATATACAGAAATTTGATTTTAATTTTGTTACAAAATTAAATTACAAAAGATTTTTCTTGAAAAACAGAAAAACTAACGTAATAGTAAAAACAATGCATATCAGTTTTCTTTGGTGACGGATTAACATTAAGTGAACTCTCAAATATTCATTGACTGTTCTGCACTCCATGCAGGCTATGACTTGACAACTGTTGTATCTTCTATTGGCTCTTTATCAACTGATACCAACGGGATGGATACCAGGTTGTACCAGTAGATGTTTCTTTTTTGCAGACGGAATTTAGTGCATCTTCAGGAGCTAACACTGTTCATATAGATCTTGCAAAGGGCCCTTCTGACTGGACAACTGGTCTATACAAAGCAACTTCGATCGATATAGTATTTCCATAAACTACCTTTCTTTTCTTTATTCTTGATATCTTTATTTGTGGGTAGAACTCTCACAAAATTATGCATGATGCAGAGCCAGATACATTTGTTTACAAAACCTGGCCTGAAAAATTTGTAGATATGCTCTCTGAAATTGGAGTAGAATCAGAGGCAAAAGAAATTGCAACTGTAGATGTTGAGCGTGGTGATTATTACAGTAGATATTTCTCTCAAACCCCAAGAATGGTTACAAACAAGGGGTGTCTTGAAGTTAAAAATTCAAACATTGACGTAATTCAAATTATTCAAAAGGGATAGAAAATGCAAGATCCAAATCCACTTCCATGGGGTGCAGAAAACAGATTCCAAGCCCATTTCATCGTCAAAAAAAATCCAGGGCGTGCAGTAGCAAATTTCTTGGCAAGAACAAAACTTACAACCCAGGGACATTTTGCAAAAAAAACTGTGACTAAAGTAGAATGGAATGGCTCTGGCAGTTTGGCCGAACGTCTAAACGAGGACACTGAACTCAATGAAATGATTGCAAAACAAACCGTAAAAGACGCAACAATCTTTGTGGAGCCAACTGAAGACGTTGTGCGAATTAGAAACCAATGGAAGAATCACTTGGACTTTGGAATATCTGAAGAGTTATTTTGGATTTATGACCGTATTGCAGGTCACATAAAACAAGTCTAGGCCTTCCACCAATCAAGTGCCAAAAAATCAACTTTGTCTTTACCTTTTGGTATTGCTAAAATGAATTGCTTTCTAACTGTCGTTGCTAACCGTCCTGCCAAAACAATTGCAGTTGATGTAATTGGATCCTTTCTATTATACACTTGAATTAAAAATGGTGCATGATCAATTCCTGGTCCTTTTTCGTACACTGCAAAGTCACATCCAAACTTTATTCCAGGATTGATAATGTATCCTTTGTCTCTAAAGTTTTTGTAAACCAAATATTTTTTCTCAAAGTCGTGGTATTCTTTTTTACAAATCTCTGTCATCTCATTTGCTGAAACTTTTCTCTTTTCTTTGTAGATTGAAATTTTTTTATTTTCAAGCAAGTACAACCCTTCTATCAAATCTAAAATCAACGGGACATCAATTTCATCAGGCTTTGGCTTTGGAATTCCGATTGGTTTACCATAGTACCCACTACTGAATAGTTTACGAGAATCTTCAATACTCCAGACAATCAAACGATTTTCAATCATCTCACACTTCATTACACTGCAAAAATTGTTCAGCGTATATGAACTGTATATTCAAAGAACAAAAATATGAAAAAAGATTGTATTATAGACTTAGTGCTAACAGAATGAATGAATCTGATACTCTTTGACACTTGTCTGCCATTTCTTCGATTCCTTCAATCACATCTTTCATTAGCATTAGCTCCTTTGTGTTTGTAACTTCAGTTAAGAGTTTCAAGGTCGCTTGTCTGTATTTGAGGTCTATTTCTCTTTCTATGGTCTGTGTTTCTTGTGCCAATTCAATTGCGCTTGCAGTGTTTGTGCTAAGACTACGAATAATCTCATTTAGCTTGTAGACTTGATCTACTACTAATTCGATTAGTTTTGTAATGTCTCCATCTAGCTTTGAGCTCTTCAGTGTTGCTGGTTTTACATTTGATAGTTTGAATGAAATTCCGGTAATGTATCCTGCAATCTCATCCATGGTATATGCAGTGTTAAGTAGATTTTCTCTGTTCATGATTAATCCGCCAACATCTGCTACTTCTCTTGTAATTTTTCGTCTTAGGTTTTCTACTTCTTCTTCAATTGTAGAAATTTGCTCTAGCGTATTTTTGATTCCAGTTTTGTCTTTTTTCATCATCATTTCTGGAAGTTGTGAGAGTTCTCTTGATGCATTTAGGATTCTGTTGATCTCGTCTTGTAAAACCGCAATTGCCTTTCTCTTAGCTTGAACTTCAAGTTCTCCGCTATACATAACAAATTCTTGACTCCGCCTAGGTAATTTAAATCCTCAAAGAAACCTTGTGCGTAAATTACATCAAACTTTTGTCATGTGCTATTTTTTTCTGGCCCTTGTAAAGCGTAATTACTTCTTCATTAGTTGATGCATCCTCTGCAAATTTTTCTACTCTAATTTTTCCAGTAAACTTTGGAAAACGTAACGCAAGTCCAGCCCCCTTTCTTATTTCATCCCATGCTGCTTTGTGAATGGGACTCAATGTAATTTCAGATGCTACAATTTCAATTACTAACTCTGGTTCAAACCAAACATCTGCTTCCATTTCACTGTTAATTCTTGGATTTTTTTTCAAAGTGACCTTGTCTGATAAAATTTGGTATAATTGATCCAGATACTCGTCTGTAAAACCCGTTCCGACTTTACAAATACTGGTAAAAGTGTCTGTGTCATCATCATATGATGCTAAAAGAAGTGTTCCGTAACGTCCTGTTCTTCGTCCTCTTCCAAAAAACGCGCCAATTACAACAAGGTCTAAACTATCTCCAAGTTCATTCCTATATTCGCGTTTTAGTTTGAGCCAATAGTTTCCACGCGAACCTGCTTGGTATGGTTTGTCTAACATCTTTAACATCAACCCCTCACATCCAGAATTAATGCTGTTTTCCAAAAAGTCTTCAATATCATTTTCTGTTTTTACTATGGTCATTGGAACATGTTTTGCAAAGTCATCTTCTTTTACAATCTTCTCTAGGAGTTTTCTTCTTTCAGCATATCCCAACTCTAAACAACTTTTTTGATTATAGTAAAGAACATCAAAGAAATTAACTGTAATTGGGTATTGAGAAACAGCTTTTTCGATTTTGTACTTTCTTCTCCTGTGCATTAGTTCTTGGAATGGTAAAAACTCTCCAGTATTTTCATTAATTGCTACTGCTTCTGCTTCAAGTATTACTTGGTCTGCTGAAATTACTTTTGGAATCTTTTCAATAATGTCTGGATAATATTCCGAAATGTTTTCAAGACTTCTTGAAAACAATACAACCTTTTCTCCTTCTACATGGAGTTGTACTCTTTCTCCATCTAGTTTGTATTCAGCTGCAAACTCTACTCCCATTTTTTCAATTGATTCTTCTTCACTTTTTACACGGTCCGCAAGCATTGGTCTAATTGGATTAAACATTTCAATCTCAAAATCTTCTACTCCTTTGAGTCCTTTACTTGCAATTGTTTCAGCTACTTTTCCCAAATCACTTGAAACATTATATGCATGTTCCAGAGCCTTTCGATTATCCTTACTTCCTGTATATGCAATTGCAAGAGCATCCATTACAGTATTTTCTGCAACACCTAAACGCAAAGTACCAAGTAAAATTTTCAAAATATAGCTTGCCTCAAGTGGAGTTGCATCATTAAGTAAGCTGGAAATGTATTTCATCTTCATGTCTTGTGAGCGAGCTCCTTCTAGCTTTGCAATCTTGAATAGGGTTTCATAGACTCGTTCTACTGAAATATCTTCTACAAGAAATGTTGTTTGTGTTTTTTGTTCCAGAATAATGGTTGCAGCTTGTCCCAAATCTCCTGTTTTTCTGTACTCTTGTTCGATTTTCTTTACGGCAATCCCTGATGACTTTGAAATTGCTCGGATTGCTAATTTTTCTGCAACACCTAACTCTATTCCTTCAAAGTCTGGTCTTAGTTTTCCTTGCAAAAGATAAATAATTTTTGAGATAACATCTCCAGGAGTTTTTTCAAACAACTCTACCAAATGTTGAGTTAATTGTAGTCGTTTTGTAGTTGACTCCATTTTGTTTAGAGATTCTGCTAAAATAGAATACTTCACTCTAAATCTGTATTCTGATCCTGAATAAAAGTTTGAATCTATAGGAGTCCTGGACCTGTAGAATGACTTGGTGGTTGGCCTTCATAGTGGATTAAAACAAAGACTTGTGA
The DNA here is from genome assembly GCA_025922755.1 of Nitrososphaeraceae archaeon. Lineage (GTDB taxonomy): Archaea > Thermoproteota > Nitrososphaeria > Nitrososphaerales > Nitrosopumilaceae > Nitrosomaritimum. Next base: position 1,522 of record JAICHE010000051.1, on the reverse strand, counting down.
TTTTTCATTCTTGTTTAGGTGACTGGAAATTTTGATGTCAATAACTTTCACATCTTTGATAAAATCATTTACTGATTTCTCAACGATATATTCGACCCCGCTGAATATTTTTACTGGCATGGTGTTAATTTTGTATGGAATTAATTATTTGTTTATGATTCTAGATGTACTTGAAGATGGTTGGTTTTTCTAATTTTTGCTGCATTGATACCATTGCAAAGTTGTAAAGCGGATACATTTCCTTGTACTGTTTCATAAAACTCCATGCAACATCGTGGGTCTTAAACTCTGTACGTATTCCATCGATTTTACTTTCTTTGCCAAACACATCAAAGACTATCACATTGTATTTTTTTGGTCGATTGTGTGGTTTTGCCTTGAGAAGCCATGCTATTGCAAACAAAAAGACCGATGCCAAAATTACTACCTCCCCTGCACTCTTGAAGAAGGTCATCATCACGTTTGGGATGGTTTGACCAAACAATTCTATTACAATATTTGAGAATCCGATTACCGCAATTGCAGTAAAGGTGTAGGTTTTCCAATCAAAAAATTTTAAAATATTTCTCATTAGGTAACTTTGAATACTTTCTTTTTTGATTTAACTATTTCTCAAAAAACATTCTTACAAGAACTAGGATTAATCTGGATCTTCGTAGTTTTCTTTCTTCTCGCTACTGCTTGAACTTCCTTCTACTGGTTTCATTTTTTCTTCAAGAACACTCATTCTTGCCTTGTAGCCTTCAGCATATTCTAGTTCTGATGGCACCAGAGTTGCAGGATGTACAAATCCTTGGCTTCTCATTGCTAATGCTTTCTTTGTTGCAATTTCTCTGATATAATCCCAGTCTGGAGTTGAGAATCCATCAAATGGCCCGGTAAATTTGCCATTATGCATACTAAAAACCAGTGCTTGCACTATTGGAATACAGAAATTGATCGTAGCTGCAGAGTTTAATTTTACCGGCATTAAGGGCATGTTGTGACTCCCTCTTGTGTTTCCAGCAACGTAATGTGGGTTGTTAAAGACACTTCCTACTTCTTCGGTTGCAGGAAAGTTTTTTTGTGTTCTTACAACACATATTGGATCATCTTTTCCAACATATGTTCCAGCAATGTTGTGCAGTCTATCTGTAGATGATGCAACAATCGGTTCACCGTCTTTTGTAGTTACAGTTGAAACGACATATCTTCCAGGATACATCAATGCAGCTTCAATTGATGGTTTGTCTTCCCATAAAGATAACTCTGCAATCTTTCCTTCTTCAACATCCATGATGTTCATGTTAACACCACGTGCTAAAGACTTGTTTACAATCAGTCCTGTATTACTTAGTGCATCTACAAACATTCTGTAAAACGGATAGTTAAATGCACCAGGTTCAGTCTTGTCTGCTGCAAAAACTGTAAATGCTTCATTTGGTCTTTCTTCAAATTCCATTTCTGCAACACCTGGTCCCATTCCCTTAACATTTCCTGAAAAAGAGTCTTTGAGAAGATCTTGTCCTGCACCATAAAGTCC